>JAHEMB010000332.1 GCA_024643915.1 Rhodothermaceae bacterium
GAGCGGGAGATGGTCATTACCCTCGGGCCGGGCACGTTCCGCACGCTCGGCTGGATGGCCGGCCTCGTGCCCGAAGAGGAGGCCGAGATGGCGAGCGGCTACCTGGACGAGGTGCGCCGCGTGAAGGTAGGCGTCTACCGTGTCAATCACCTGCCCACGCTCGACGCCTTCGACCCGCCACGCCTGCGCCGTTTCGAGAAGCGCGGGTGGGAGGTGGCGGTGAAAGCGCGCGAGGACGACGAGATGGTGTGGGTGCTCTACCGCGAGCGCTACGGCGCCGTCCGCGACGTGTTCGTGTTCGTCCTCGACGAAGAGAACCTCGTCATGGCCCGTCTCGAAGGCCACCTCAACCACCTCCTCGAACGCGCCGTCGCGGACCACGCCCGCCTCACGGCCTTCGGAGATTGGTGAGATGAATTGCTCCGATCTGGTTTTTTCAACGCCCGGTTCACGTTCGAGCCGGGCGTTTTTGTTGATTGCTTCGTAAAATGGGGCGCGGCCGCCCGGCCCGGGAAACGCAAAGAAACCGAACGGGCTTCGTGCCGTAAGCGGCTGCAAGGCCGCCTCCCTCCCTGTCACAAGCTCATAAGGAACAAAAAGATATGCGAAGCACAGGAGCCATCGTTCTGATCGTCGTCTTGCTGCTGATCGGGTTCGCCGGGTGTGCGGGCTGCGGCGCCTACAACAGCCTCGTCTCGCAGGACGAGCAGGTGGAGCGCGCCTGGGCCGACGTCGAGACGCAGTACCAGCGCCGCGCCGACCTCATCCCCAATCTCGTCAGCACCGTCCAGGGTGCCGCCGACTTCGAGCAGGAGACCCTCCAGGCCGTAACCGAAGCCCGCGCCCGCGCCACCTCCATCAACCTCACCGCCGACGACCTCGACGACCCGGCGGCGATCCAGCGGTATCAGGAGGCGCAGGCCGCCCTCAGCGGCGCCCTCGGGCGGCTCCTTGCCGTGGCCGAGAACTACCCGCAACTCCGCGCGACGGAGGCCTTCCGCGACCTCCAGGTGCAACTCGAAGGGACAGAGAACCGCATCAACGTGGCCCGGCGCGATTACAACGCCGCCGTGCAATCGTTCAACACGACGGTGCGCCGCTTTCCCGGCAACCTCTTCGCGGGGATCTTCGGCTTCGACCGCCGCACGCCTTTCGAGGCCGATGCCGGCGCCGAGAAAGCCCCCGTAGTGGAGTTCGACTGACCTGGTGAGGGAATGGAAGTGTGGAGGAGTGGAAGAATGGACGAGACGACGAATCGACGAGACGACGAATCAATGAAGCGTAGTCCTAACTTTCGTCCATTCTTCCTTTCTTCCATTACTTGCGTCAGTCGGGCTACGCCCTCGTGTCCTCCATTCGTACATCTTTTCCTCCGTTCCTGCCTTTTCCTGGCTTTTGCGCTCGTCTTTGTGGCGGGGGCAGCGGCGCAACGCGTAGACGTCATCCCGCCCTCGGGGCAGTGGGTGACGGACCGCGCAGACGTGCTGACGCCCACTGAGGAGCGCCTCCTCAGCCAGAAGCTCGCTGCCTACGCCGACACCACCTCGACCCAAATCATCGTCGTGATCCTGCCGGATCTGGGCGGGGCGCCGGCCTCGGAGTACGCGGTAGAGCTGGGGCGGCAGTGGGGCGTGGGGCAGGCCGGCAAAGACAACGGCGCTGTCATCCTCGTCTCGCGCGATGACCGCGAGGTGTTCATTGCCACCGGCTACGGGCTCGAAGGCGCCATCCCCGACGCCGTCGCCGGGCGGATCGTGCGCAACGTGCTCGTGCCCAATTTCCGGCAAGGACAATTCTACGCCGGCCTCTCCGCCGCCGCCGATGCCCTCATCGCCGCCGCGCGGGGCGAGTTCGAGGCCGACGAGGCAGCGCGCCCCCGCACGGACGATGCGCCCTTCGATCCGGGCCTCCTCTTCGTCCTGATCCTCATCGCCTACTTCGTGATCTCCGGCATCCGGCGCGGCGGGGGTGGTGGGGGGCACGGGGGCCGGCGCTACCGGCGCCACGGCGGGCCGCCCGTCATCATCTGGGGCGGCGGTGGTTTTGGTGGAGGAGGCGGTGGTGGCTTGGGCGGCGGCGGCTTCGGTGGATTTGGCGGCGGGGGTGGCGGCTTCGGCGGTGGGGGGGCTGGCGGCGGCTGGTAATCTGGTTTCCGGTTCACGGTTTCCCGTTTGGAAACCAGCTGCCGAAGCGCCGGAGACGATGAATAGAAACGCCTTTTTTGCCTTTTCTTTCGTCCACACGTCCACACGTCCACACGTCCACACGTCCACACGTCCACACCACGCCAGCGGAGCCTATCACTCGTCTTCGCCGATCGAGAATTGCCAGCCGACGGCGACGAGCCAGCCGCTGAGGTTGAGCGCGCGCGGCCAGCCCGCCGGCAACACCCCATCCGGCAATGACCAGTCGAGGCTGGCGAAGTTACGCTGTCGGTAGGCCAGCTCCACGAAAAAGCCGCCCTCAAAGAAAAGGCCACCGGTGATGCCGTAGTCGAAGGTTTCTCCCTTCAATTTATACTCACGCCCTTCGGCATCGTAGGCCCGCGCGTTCCAGAACTCGGACAGGCCGAAGTGCAGCCCAACATAGGGGCTGATGACGTGGCTTTTAAGCAAGTTCTCTTTCGTGGCATAGACCGAGAGCTCCGGTAGGGAGCGCAGGGACCCGCGCAGGTCGATGGTGGGATCGCTCGCTTCGAAGCCTTGCAGGAAGTTGGTGCCGAGAGCGAGTTCGAGGCTCAGGCCCTCGGGGGCAGGCAAGTTGAGCAGCACCTCGGCGCCCATGCCGCACAGCCCGATCAGTCGGCACTCCGCGGTGAGGTTGTCTGAGGCCACGAGGTCGCCGGCATGGACGTAAAAGTTGAGGCTGTTGACAGAGTTGAAAAGCCCCTGAATGAGACTGAATGCCTGGGCCTGCGCCGTCTGCGGGACGATCAGGGCGAGGAGTAGGAGGCAAGCGAAACCGTACTTTTTCATGCGCCCGGAAGGCTTGAGGGAAAAGAGGAGGCCCAAGAGGAAAAATAAGGGAAGGCGGGAAGAAGTGCGCGCCTCCCGCCTTCCCTATTTGCTACGAATCGATGAAAGGATGAATCGAAAAGTCGCCGATTGCCGGCCCTTCAGCCTCTCGCCGGCTCCCCGGCCCTCCATCTCTCCGACTCAGAACTCAGCGTCGCACCAGTTCCACGCGGCGGTTTTGCTGGCGCCCCTCGGGGGTGTCATTCGAGGCCACGGGGCGGGTTTCGCCCAGGCCCTGCGCCTCCAGCCGGTCGGGGTCGAGGCCAAAGGTAGCAACGAGGTACGCCTTCACGGCGGCGGCGCGGCGCTCGCTCAGTTGCTGGTTGGCCGCGTCGTCCCCGGCCGCGTCGGTATGCCCCTCGATGCCCAGGCGCAGGTCGGCGTGTTGCTGGAGCATCTGCCCGATCTCCTGGAGCGTCGGCGTCGACTCGGGGCGGAGGCGGTCGCTGCCGGGATCGAAGAGGATGCCCTGCGTGGCCACGCGGCCCTCCGCGGCGAGCACCTCGTAGAGCACGCGGCTGTCGGCCATCACGCGGAGGTTGCCGAGGTACGTGGGCGTCTCTGGGGTGGGCTGGTAGATGATGAAGTGAAGCTGGTTGCCCCGCACGATGTTCGCGTTCGGGACGTTCGCCACGCGATGCTCGCCGAGGTACATCTTGGCATAGGAGCCGTCCACGAGGATACGCACGGGCACGAGCCCTTCCCGCAAAGCCTCTGTGCGGGTCTTCGCTTCCGGCCCCTTGCCCTCGATCCCGGCCTCGTTGCCGGTCACGAGGAAGTACGAGCCGGGGTGGTTGCCATAGTGCATCGGGCCGTCTTCGATGCGGGCCGTGTAAAGGGCGATCCAGTCGAAGGCCGGGTTGAAAGCGTCGAACTCGATGGTGAAGCGCTCAGGCAGGGTCTCGGGGAGAGGAACGTAAAAAGCGCTGCTCGAGGTGGCGCGGAGGAGCCGCTGGCCCTGCCAGTCCACCACCTCCATGTTGCCCTCGGCGAATTCGAGCCGGCGCGGGAAGTTGCCCACGCGGTCCGCCGTCAGGTCGCTCACGAAGAGCGGCCGCTCGCCGGGGACGAAGTCGTAGTTGGCCCAGACGCCCTGGCCCGGCTTGAGGGCCGCCGCGCCGCTGCCTTCATGGCCCGCTTCATCGCTTCCGGCGTCGCTTCCGTGGTGACCAGCGTGGCTCGTGTTCTCGGATGCTTCGGCCGGCTCCTCCTCGGCCTTGCCGTCCATGGCCTCGTCAATGGCTTTGTCCTGCTTCTGCCCGATCTTTTCTTCGACGCGATCCTTGGCGCGCTCTTTCAACCGTTTACCGAGCTGCGCCTCGGCGCGTTGCGGGCTGACCGCGCCGCCAAGCAGGACGAGGGTGAGCGCCAACAAGCTGAACGTTGTTTTCATAATGAACTCCTTTTTAGACGTGATCCGTGCCGGGTGCGCCGGCTCGGATGCTGGGGAAATGCTCCGCCTCGCGCGGCCTATTGCTGGAGGGAAGCGCCGTGGCGGGAGGAGAATGTTGAAGCGCGCTAATTTACTGTTTCGGCAGGAGATAGCAATAACCGACCATTGTAATATTTTCAGCGTATCGATTGTTACCGGGGCGTGAAAGTACGGCCCGCCCGGCTCCATCGCTCGCAAGTGGCCCCGCGCTGCTTTATCATAGCGCCCCTCCATGGGGTATCATTTCCATAGGGGATCACTTCTACAACAGTAAACCCAGAGGACTTGAAATGAAACGTTCGCTATGGCTTCTCTTTACGACGCTCCTCCTGCTGCCTGCGGCGGCGCAACCCACCATCACCCGCGCCGATTACGTGTGGCGGGTGGGCCAGACCACGATGACCATAGACTTCGAGGCAACGTCGGTGGCCGGCGCCGACGCGATCCTCAACGCTACCGGTAACAACGCCACCTACGACTTCACCCTCTTCAACTATGCCGAGGGCGATTCACTTGTCGTCAGCTACCTCCAGCCGCCTTTCGACGTGCCGGGGGCGGGGTCGTTTCCCGGTGCTAACGTGGTGATAAACGTCAACGGCGTTGATAGCGCCGGCGAGGACTCGACGGGCTGGCTCTTTACCCGCCTCGCCGACGACGGCCGGCTCGCCCTCGGCCTCGCGGGCATCGTTGATCTGGATGAGGACGGCGTGGCCGACACCACCATCGGGCGGTTCGACCCCGAGTGGCGCCAGATCGTCTTCCCGATGACGGTGGGCACCACTTGGGAGGACTCGACCTCATTCATCGTCAACT
>JAHEMB010000333.1 GCA_024643915.1 Rhodothermaceae bacterium
CAGGCGGCGGTGTGCTTTTTCTTTCGACGTCGGCGTTCAGTTCGGCTCCCACGCTACGCCTGCGGGCGATTGGGGGCAGCTACGGTCTGCGGCAGCTTTCGGCGGAAGCCGCCCTCGCGCCCGGCCGGCACCGCCTCCACGGCTATGTTTCGGACACGCGACGAGACGGATTTCGAGAGCACAGCGCTGGCCGTTTCACGCGCGCCGGCCTGCACGCGGGGGTGGACCTCGGACCCCGCACGCAACTCCTGCTGGTTGGCGCCCTGGCGGATCAGGATGCACTCAACCCGGGCGCGTTGACGGAGGAGCAGGTACAGGAAGATCCGAGGCTGGCCGATCCGCGCAATGTGGCAACGCGCGCGGGGAAGCAAAGCACGCAGGGCCAGGTGGGCATGACCTTGCATCATGAAGCATCCCTCGGCCACTTTGCTGCCACGGCTTACGGCCTCATGCGGGATCTCGACAATCCTCTCTCCTTCGCGTACATCAACCTGAATCGGCGGGCGAGCGGGGTACGAACCGCCTTGCAGGGCGAACGAGGGCGGCTCGTGTGGGCTCTGGGCCTGGACGCTGCTGCGATGTGGGACGACAGAAAAAGCCGCGACAACGTGTCGGGGCGGCCCGGCGCCTCGCTTTCGCTCGATCAGCGGGAAACGGTCACCAACCTCGCCTTCTTCTCTTCCTTCGGCGTTCTCCTGTCGAAGCGTGCCAGGCTCACCCTCGGCCTCCGCGCCGACCACATCCGCTTTGCGATGGACGACCGCCTCCTTGGCAACGGAGACCAGTCGGGGCGGCGTACGTTCGCCGCGTGGAGCCCCGGCGCCGGCCTCGCCTACACCCTCGGCCCGGCCCTGCTTTTCGCGAATTACCGCACCGCCTTCGAGACGCCCACCACCACCGAACTCATCAACCGACCCGACCTCGACGGTGGCTTCAACCCTTCTCTCGATCCGCAGCGCACTCAAGGCTTCGAGGTGGGCACGCGGGGCGCGTGGCAAGCGGCGAGGCTACACTTTGATCTCGCGCTCTATCACCTGCGGGTGGAAGGCCTTGTAGCGCCCTTCCAGACCCTCGAAGGCGGCGACCGCACCTTTTTCCGAAACGCAGGCGCCACACGGCACTCAGGCCTCGAAGCGACAGGGAGTTGGCAACCGGCGGAGGCGCTCTCCTTCCTGATGAGCTACACCTATGGCCTCTTCACCTTTGCCGAGGACACCCTCGCCGGCAAGCGCCTGCCCGGCCTCCCGGCCCATCTGCTCAATGCTCGCCTGGCTGCAACCAGATCGCAATTGTTCGGGCATCTCGCCTTGCGGGCCGTGAGCCGTTATTTTGTAGACGACACGAACACTGTGCACAACGGCGGGTATGCGGTCTTCGATTTGCGCCTGGGCCACTCGGGGCTCCGGCTCGGGACGGCACGCTTCGTGCCGTTTTTGCAGCTAGAAAATCTGTTTGATACCCGCTACAATGGTTCTGTCGTCGTCAACGCGCGCGGCGGGCGTGCCTACGAGCCGGCGCCCGGCCGGACCGTACAGGCCGGCCTGAGTCTCGCTTTTTAATGCGTCCTGGGACACCATTTGACCCGTAGACCCCTACACCTTTGCGAGGCTTTCCCTGTTTTAGGCGACGGATTTTTCGCGATTTCGCGAACAGGCGTCCTTTCTTGCGGGTTTTACCCGTGCATATTCTCTCCGTAGCCATTATTTTTAGGTAATCACGACGCCCGATCTCATCGAGCCCTCACTGTCGCACGAACTTCAGCCTATGGAAACAGCATCCCTCGTTGCTGCGCCCCAGAAGAAAGAGCCGCTCCACCGGCTCAAGGCCTACTACCATATCGCCCGGAAACGGGCGTGGGACATTCGCGAACTAAGCTGGCAGAAGCTGCCGCCCGTGCCGAGCGCTGACCGGGAGCGCTGGCGTTTGGTGTGGGCGAGCGTCATCCAGCAACAACTCCAGGCCGACCGCTTCGCCGTGAAAGCCGCCACCGACCTGCTGCTGCAGGTACCGGAACGAGAGGCGACGCTATATTACAGCACGATGGTCTCGGACGAGGCACGGCACATCGAAGGCTGGACGGGGCTGTCGCACATGCTCGAACCGGTTGATAGCGTGGACCCTTACCTCGCCGAGATGGGCCAGATGCTCCTCGACGGCGAAACGCTAGAAGAGAAAGTCGTCTGCTTTCAGGTCCTCTTCGAAGGCACGGCCATCTTCGCCTTCCGCGACATCGCCTCGGCGACGGAGCAGACGATCCTCGGCGAGATGGCCCAGCGGCTCATCCGCGACGACAGCATCCACCACAACTCGGGCGTGGCCTACGCGGAGCACTTGCTGCAAACCGCCTCACCCGCCCTCAAAAAGCACATCCACGAAGTGATGCTGCGGTACGTGCCCCTCTACAGCGAGCATGTGCGCTGGCGACCGCCCGAACGGCAGTGGCTGGCCCGCCGCATGGAAGGCCGCGATGCCTCCGTGCTGCAGCGCAACCAGTACTTCGTCAACAAGGCCGTCTGCGGCCTCGACCTCCGCCCGCCGTACGACTTGTGAGTTTGAATGGACGAGAGGAGGAGAGGACGAAGTGATAGCGGGAAGGTTACCTACTCGTCGGTCCTGCGACTCGTCGGCTCGTCGATTCCTTTCTGCCTCGTCCTCCTGCCCGCCTTCGTCCTGGCGCAGCCGGCGCTGGAGATGAACTGGCACCCGGTCGATTCGCTCAATGTGCAGCTTCCGGACGGCATCCGGCTGTATGCTGGCAGCGACGAGGCGCTGCCCCTCCGGGCCTGGTTCGCGCACATTGACGAATCGACGCCGGAGATCCTCACGCGCGTCGTCGTCTCAGACGACCCGGCGGACCGCCGCGAGACCGTTTCCAGCTTTGCCCGCGACCTGGGCGCCTGCGTGGTCGTCAACGGCGGCTATTTCACGATGGATAAGACGCCGGCCGGGCACGTTGGCCTTCTTCGGATCGATGGGCAGGTGCTGGAACCGGCCACCCGCTCGGTGAAACGCGATGCGCAGCGGTTTGAGACGACACGGGCCGCGCTCGGTTTTACCTACGAGGATGAAGTTCGTTTTGCCTGGATCACCTCGCGCGGCGACACCCTTTTCGCCTGGCCCGGCCCACCCCCGCACCGCCCTGGTCGGCCGGCGACGCTCGATTCGACCAACGCCCGCTCCTGGGACGTTCGCGACGCCATCGGCGCCGGTCCTGCGTTGATCTCCAAGGGGGAAATCCGCGTCACCTCGGATGAAGAGGTTTTCTTCGGCACCAGCATCCCGAAGGTGCACCCGCGCACCGCGGCCGGTGTTACCGAAGATGGCGCGCTGATCCTGATGGTGGTCGATGGCCGCCAGCCGCTGAGCCGAGGGGTAAGCCTGGAGGAACTCGCCGCCCTCATGCTTCAGGCCGGCGCGGTGGAAGCGCTCAACCTCGATGGGGGCGGCTCCTCGGCGATGGTCGTGCGCGGCGTCCTCGTCAACCGGCCGCAGGGCACCCTGCTCCAGCGTGAGGTGATGTCAGCCCTCGCCACCTTTTGCGAGTAACGCCGAACGCGCGTCACCTCCCCTGCGTTCATCCTCTCTTCCCACTCCGCATTCCGCAATCCAACATGGCGCTTCCTGCTGTCGCTGAACGCTTCCTCCGCTACGTGCAGATCGACACCCAATCCGATCCGAGCTCGGACGCGACCCCCTCAACCGATAAACAGAAGGACCTGGGCCGCCTGCTGGAACACGAATTGAAGGCGCTGGGTGCAGAAAACGTCTACATGGACGAGTACGGCTATGTCTTTGCCACGCTCCCTTCAACCCTGCCCGCTGAGCGCGCTTCCGCAACTCCTGTGGTGGCGTTGCTCGCCCATCTCGACACCTCGCCTGACGAATCCGGCGCGAACGTCCGTCCCATCGTGCACGAAAACTACGAGGGCGGCATCCTTGCCCTCCCCGGCGATCCGTCCGTCACGCTCGACCCCGCGCGGCAGCCGGCCCTCCTCCAGCATGTCGGCCACGACCTCATCACGAGCGATGGCACTACCCTCCTCGGCAGCGACGACAAGGCCGGTGTGGCTGTGCTGATGCAGCTCGCTCAGGACCTCATCGGCGACGATGCCCCCCGCCCCACCCTCCGGCTGTGCTTCACGGTGGATGAGGAGATCGGTCGCGGGGTGGAGAAGCTGGACCTGGCCAAGCTCGGCGCAGACGTAGCCTATACGCTCGATGGCAGCGCCACAGAGACGCTCTACGTGGAGACGTTCAACGCTGCCGAGGCAACGATCACGGTGGAGGGCGTGATGGTGCATCCCGGCTACGCGAAGGGCCTCATGGTCAACGCCGCCCGGATCCTCGCCGGCCTTTTGGCCGCCCTGCCCGCCGACGAAGCGCCCGAGACAACGAAGGGCCGCGAGGGCTATTTCCACCCGCACACCATCGACGCCTCCAACGCATCGCGTGCCCGCGCCAAAATCCTCCTGCGCGATTTCGACGACGAAGGGATGGCGCGCCGCAAAGCGTTCGTGGCCGCACTCGTCGAGCAGCAGCGCCTGCGCCACCCCAAAGCCCGCATCACGCTCGACGTCAAGGACCAGTACAAGAATATGCGGCGCTACATCGAGGGGAGCGACCGGCGAACCATTACGTTCGCGCACCGTGCAGGCGAGGCGATGGGGCTGACGCTGGTCGAAAAAGTGGTGCGTGGAGGAACGGACGGCGCCCGCCTTTCGGAGAAGGGCCTGCCCACGCCCAACGTGTTCAATGGCGGCCACGATTACCACAGCCGCTTCGAGTGGAACACCGTACAGAATCTGGCCCTTTCCCTGGCTTATACGAAACACCTCGTGCGCTACTGGGCCAAACACGGTGCGGGCGGCGAGTGGATGAATGGAGAAACGGAAGACAGGAGGCAGAATTAGGACTCCTGTGTCCAATACTAGTGTGTGCCATGAATAAGAAGCGACTTCAAAGAAATGACGAGCCACCAAAACCGGGGCGCCCGCTCAGCCGGCGTACCACGCGCGCTTTCGTGCTCATCGCCGCCGTGCTCGTCCTACTCGTCTCTTTTGTCACGGCCTATTTCATCATCCAAACTGGGCAGGACCCGGAGGTCCAACGGCTCATGGAGACGCTGTCTCCCACCGCCCCACCGGCCCCCATCGATAGCGCCCTGACGGACACGGCCACAGTCGATTCGATGCAGTGAGGCGTGATGCGCCCGCAAGTGAGTCGAAGCCCCTAGCGTACTCGACGGCGCCACAGTCG
>JAHEMB010000334.1 GCA_024643915.1 Rhodothermaceae bacterium
CCTCAGGCGGCAGTGCCCGCGCACGATCAGCTCGATCCGGACGCCCGCCTGCGAGGCGCGGTAGAGTTCCTGGATCATCACCAGGTCGTCCAGCCCGTTCATCTTCACGATGATGCGGCCGTTGCCGTGCTTCTTGTGCTGCTTGACCTCTTTGCGGATCAGATGCAGGAAAGCCTTCCGCATGTCGCGCGGGGCCACGAGCACCTTCTGGTAATGCTGCTCGGGCGCATAACCCGTCAGGTAGTGGAACAGGTTGATGATGTCGTAGCCGATCTCAGGGGCGCAGGTGAACAGGCCGAGGTCGGTGTAGAGGCGGGCCGTCTTGGGGTTATAGTTGCCCGTGCCCAGGTGGCAATAGGTGCGCAGGCCGTCCTCCTCTTCGCGCACCACGAGCGTCACTTTGGAGTGCGTCTTGAGCCCCACCAGCCCGTACGTCACGTGCACGCCCGACTTTTCGAGCATCTGCCCCCACTCGATGTTGTCCTCGTCGAACCGCGCTTTCACCTCCACGAGGACGGCTACCTGCTTGCCCTGCTCCGCCGCCCGCACGAGGGCCTCGACAATGGGCGATTCGTCGGAGGTCCGGTAGAGCGTCTGCTTGATGGCGAGCACGTGCTCGTCGCGCGCCGCCTCTTCGATGAAATGCTGGGTGCTGGCGCGGAAGCTTTCGTAGGGGTGATGCACCAGCAGGTCGCCATGCCGGATCACGTCGAAGATATCAACGCGGTCTTTCGTCTCGCCCTCGCGCAGGAGGCGCGTGGGGATGACCGGCTCCCACGGCACGAACTTATGCTCGGGCAGGTCGAAGTTCGCCAGGTCGTGCAGGTCGGAGAAGTCGATGAGGCCGTGGCTCTCGTAGAGGTCCCCTTTGTCGAGGCCGTGCTCGCGCAAGAGCAGGCGGCGGACGTCCTCCGGCGTGGCGGCCTCCACTTCGAGGCGCACCACACTCGCGAAGCGGCGCTCGCGCAACTCTTCGGAGATCATCTCCATGAGGTCGTCGGCCTCCTCCTCGGCGCGGCGCACATCGGCGTTGCGGGTGACGCGGAAAGCGTGGACGCTCAGCACCTCCATCCCCCGGAACAGCTCCGGCAGGTTGCGCGCGATGACCTCCTCGACGGGCACCACATGCATGGCCTCGCCCACCGGCACCCACCGTCCGCGGCTCGTGGGCACCTTCAGCCGGGCGAAGTGCTCCGTCCCCCGCCCCGGATGCCGCAGCACCACGGCCAGGGACAGGCTCAGGTTGGAGATGAACGGGAACGGGTGGCCCGGATCCACCGCGAGGGGCGTGAGGATGGGAAAAATTTTGCTGAGGAAATATTCATTGACCTCGTTCCGCTGTTTGCGGCTCAGCTCGTCGTAGTGGAGAACGTGGATGCCGGTCTGCTTCCGCAGCAGGGGCCGGAGGTCGTCCTCCCACACGCCGGCGAGCGTGCGGTACATGGGCAGCACGGCCTCTCGGATCAGTTCAAGCTGTTCCCACGGGGTGCGCCCGTCGGGCGAGAGGGCGCGGACGCCCGCCGCCGCCTGCCGCTTCAGCCCGCCCACACGTTTGCGGAAGAACTCGTCGAGGTTGGTGGAGGTGATGGCGAGGAAGCGGATGCGTTCGAGGAGGGGCGTGCGCGGGTCCATCGCCTGGTAGAGCACGCGCCAGTTGAAGTCGAGCCAGCTCAGCTCCCGGTTGAAGTAGAGCGTGGCGTGGTCGAGCGCGGCGCGCCGGGGCACGGCCCGGGGCGAGGTGGCCTTGGGAACGGAGAATTCGATGGACTCGGCGGCTTCGGCAGCGGCGCCGTTGCCGGTGTGGTCCTCAGGGGCCGCCACGGCGTCCACTTCGGGCACAGCGCCATCGGCTTCGGCGGTGGCGCCGTTGCCGGCGGGGGCGGGCAGCGCGTCCGGGATGGCTTCGCCGAGGGGCTTGAACGTAAGGGCGTCTTTATCGGGCATGGGTGGTCTCTGCGTCGTGCGGGTTTTCCCTGCTTACGGGTTCGACCGCAAACGGCTCCCCTTTAGCGCACAACGCCTGGATAAGTTTGCCGTGTATACGGCCTCCCTGTTGTATTCAACGAAATGCCAGGGTGCCCGAACCGCTGAATACCTGCGATGAAAGAGTCGAAAGCGTTCCCCAATTTTCAGCCGTCGCCTCATGTCCACTGCCGAGCAGATTCATCAATACGTTCGCCGATTGCCGCCTTCGCTGCAGGCGAGTGCTCGATGCTGAAGATTGGTCCCGCCTTTCGCTTGACCTTGCTATGCGCGGCATGGAGGACGAGGAAGGTCCCGAATACACGGCTGATGATCTCAAAGAATCATTCTCGTGAAGCAAGAAGGCCAGATTGTTCTTTTCGCGTTCCCGCAGACTGACCTTGCAGCGGGCAAACTCCGTCCCGCCCTCCTACTCGGACGCCTCCCTGGTCCCTACGACGATTGGCTCCTCTGCATGATCTCTTCACAGCTTCGGCACTTCGTTAGCGGCTTCGACGAGATCGGCAGCCAGGACGACATCGATTTCGAGGGGTCTGGCTTGAAGGTCGCCAGTATGATTCGCGTGGGGCGCCTCGCCGTTGTTGATGCCGTCATGCTGCGCGGGGCTACCGGCGAAATCGCCCCTGAACGCTTAGAGCGTATCAAAGCCCGGCTTGCAGACTGGCTGCGGACGCCATCCTGAGGACAGCGCGGGTCACGCTACGTCGTTCCACTCCAGGAATTCGCGGCTCTCGATGCGCTTGCGGAGGGCATGCAGGGCCATCATCTCCGTTTGCAGCGCGCGGACCGTGTCCTCGCCCGAGGCGCGGAAACTCTTCTCGCGGAGGGCGTCGATGGCCTCGTCCACGCGGTCGAGCTTGAGGAGGGTCATGGCGCTGGCGGCGCTCTCGTACGGATCGTCGTTGAGGCGGGGGACGGTGATGTTCTGCCGCCGCGACCAGTTCTCCGACGGCTCGTAGCGATCCACCAAAACCTCGGCGGCGAGGTGTTGCACCGCCTCGCTGAACGACCCATCAAGGAATTTCTGCGGCTCGACGACGCCCGCCTCGTACATCACCAGAAAATGCTGCACGGCCTCGCGCGCCGGCCCCTCGGTGAACTCCTCCATCGCCATGTTGCCCAGCACAAACTCGACGAGCGACCGCCCCTGCTCCAGCATCAGCCGGATGAGCACCTTCTCCTCGGGGAGGGGCTCGATGGCGACCCTGTCTTCTTTCACGGCCTCCTCCTCCGGCGCGGGCGCGGCTTCCTCCGCGGGCGGCGGCACCCACGCTTCGCGCTCGGCGCGGCGCTCGGCCTGGCGGCGCTGCTGCCCGCCGATCTCCTTGAGCACCTGCCGGAGCTGCATGTCCGGCACGTCGAGGACATCACTGGCGCGGCGCAGGTACGACTCCTGCATGAGCGGGTCGTCGATGACGGCGAGGGAGGCGACGACGCTGCGCATCGTCTCGGCCTGGCCCTCGGGCGTGTCGAGCGCGCCGCTCCGGCGGGCCTGCTCGTAGATGAACGCAGTGAAGTCCTGCCGCTCGTCCTTCACGTAGTCGTCGAAAGCCGGGCCGCCGTTTTCGCGGACGAACGAGTCGGGATCGGCGCCCGCCGGGAGGGCAACGGCGTAGGCCGCCAGCCCCTGCGCCAGCACCAGGTCGAGTCCGCGCAGGGCGGCATTCGCCCCGGCAGCGTCAGCGTCGTAGAGCAAGAGGACGCGCTTGGCGTAGCGGCTCAGCATCTTCACCTGCTCGGCGGTGAGGGCGGTGCCGCTGGAGGCCACCACGTTCTGCACGCCCGCCTGGTGGAGCGAGATGACGTCGGTGTAGCCCTCGACCAGGATCACCTCCTCGCTCCGGCGGATGGCCTGCTTGCCCTGGTAAAGGCCGTACAGCACGCGGCTCTTGTCATAGACTTTCGTCTGGGGCGAGTTGATGTACTTGGGCTGGTCGGTGTCCTTGTCCAGAATGCGCCCGCCGAAACCTAACACCTTGCCGACGTGCGAGAGGATGGGGAAGATGACGCGGTGCCGGTAGCGGTCATAGTAGCCGTCGCCGTCTTTGCGGGGGATGACGAGGCCGGCCTTTTCGAGCGTCTCGGCTTCGAGTTGCTCTTTCTCCGCCGCTTTCAGGAGGGCGTCCCAGCCACCCGGCGCGTAGCCCAGGCCGAACTGCTTGATGGTCGCCGCCGTGAAGCCGCGCCCGCGCAGGTAGTCGAGGGCCGTCTCGCCTGCCGGTTGCTGCGTGAGTTGGTCGTAGAAGAACCGCGCGGCGAAGCGGAGGGCGAAGAGGATCGACTCGATCTCACTCGCCCGCTCGCTCTGCTCGGCCTCCTCCTGCGGCAGGGGAATGCCCGCCCGCTCGGCCAGCATCCGCACCGATTCGAGAAACCCGATGTGCTCGATCTCCTGCACAAACGAAAACACGTCGCCCCCTTTCGAGCACCCGAAGCACTTGAAGATGTTCATCCCCGGGTTGACGTTGAACGACGGCGTCTTCTCGTTGTGAAACGGGCACAGGCCGATGAAATTCGACCCCCGCCGCTTCAGCTTCACGTAGTCGCTCACCACGTCGACGATGTCCGACGCGGCCCGCACCTCTTCCACCTTGTCGTCGGCGATACGCATGATTCGGGAGTCCGAGAGCCGGAGAGTCGGGGAGTCGGGGAGGACAAGATCCCCCCTTCTCCCGCTCTCCCATTCAATCAGTTCAGGCGCGCTTTTCCACGGCCTCGACCAGGACGGCGGTATTCTCGCTCTCGGTGGGCGGCATGGGGGGCTTATCGGAGCACTGGCAGGAGCCCAGCCCCAGCATGAGCACGAAAAGGGCGGGCAGAAAAAGGTTCTTCGTCATCGCAGCAAGGTTTTCGGGAGATAAGATCGCTTCGTCAAAATACCGCATCGGCGGCACAGGAAAATACGGCGTGGCCCGCCCCCCCATTGAAAAATCCGTGGAACACCCACCCCGCCGCCCTTCTCCACGCAGCACCCCTCCCCCTTCTCCACGAAGGGGGACCGCCCGGTCGGAACGCATGTGGAGAACGGGCAGGGGGATGTGACGAGGCCCAGCACCTCCGCTGTCAACGGGGCGCCAACCCTCGGCACGGCGTTGCAGGAGGCGGGGCGCCAGTCCTCAACACATCCCTCTGAAATGCTCCACCTTCGTTCCGCATTTCTGTCTCCCTTCGTGGAGAAGGGAGAGGGGAAAAGCGCGAAGGGAGACGGGGTATTGCGTTTCGCATCGGCGCTACAAATGATGGCTCCCCCGCTGCC
>JAHEMB010000335.1 GCA_024643915.1 Rhodothermaceae bacterium
ATTCAGGCTTCTGGCTGCGGTTGCGCACCTGCTGGTCGAGTGCATCGACGGCCTGCCGCGTCAGGTCGGCAGGGATAGAGAAGCCGGCGTCGCGTGCCTCGGCCAGGGCGAGGACGACGTAGGCGCTCACGTACGGGTTGCTGTTCGGGCTGCCCGCCCAGAGCGAAAACCCGTCGCCGAGCCAGAAGTCATTCAGCATCCCCAGCCATTCCTCGACGACCTCCTTGCGATCCCCCCGCAGCACCTCCAGGTCGAAGGCGTCGAGCAAATCGTCGGCGGCGAGGAGGGGGCGGATGGCGGAGGTGCGCTGCTCCAGGCAGCCGTAGGGATAGGTGAAAAGAAACTCCGCCGCGCCATCGAGGCCGACCAGGGCGGTGCTCGCCAGGCGGGCCTCGAAGCCGCCCAGGCCGGGCACGTAGCCGTCCGGCAGGCGAAGCGCCTCAGCGGCACTCTCCGTAGCCGAGGCGAAGGTCGCCGTCGTCGTTTTGGTCGTCGGCAGGGCCACGGGCAGGGTGATCTCGAAGGCATCATCGTCCCCTCCCAGGCGGGCGCCGAAGGTGAGCTTCACGTCGCCCGTCTTCGGCGTCTTCCAGCGGAAGCGGACCTCTTTCGTCTCGCCGTCGCCGAGCGTCACCGTCTTGCTGGCCGGGCCGACGAGGTCGAGCCGGTCGCCCTTGGCGGTGATGGTGGCGGTGCCTGCTGCGCCCGTCGTGTTCGTCACGAGGACGCCCGCCTCGAAGTCGTCCTGTAGCCGCGCGAAGCGGGGCAGGGCGGGTTGCAAGACGAGCGGCTGCGTCACGACGATGTCCGTCTGCCCGTTGCCGAACTGGTGGCTGGCCGTCAGGCCCGTCGCCATCAGGCGGAAGGTGGTGAGGCTCTCGGGCAGGCGGAACTTGACCTGCACGCGCCCCCGGCGGTCGGTGCGGAGGGCGGGCGCCCAGTGGGCGAGGGGTCGGAAATCCTTGCGCAGGCGGTCGTCGCTGCGGTCGGAGCCGCCACCGCCCACGTCCTCCTCTTTCTGCCCGAAATCGCGCTGGCGGACGAGGTTGGCGCGTGTCTCGCTCGTGGTGACGCCGAGGGGACGCGGGCCGTAGAACGTGTCGAAGGGATCGGGGAGGGCATAGCCGATCAGGTTCAGCACACCCGCGTCGGCGGCGCTGAAGGCGATCTCGCCCGCCACGCCGTCGCCTTCCTCGTCAAGCAGGCGCAGGTTTACCGTCACCTCTTCGCCGGGCTGATACTGTTCCTTGTTCGGCTCCACCGCCACGCGCAGGTGGCGCACGCCGGGATCGACGCGTAGGTTGGCGTAGCCGATCTTAAAGCTTGGCGCGCCCGCGTCGCCGTTGGCGGTGGGGGCGGCGCTGCGCCCGTTCAGCAGCATCACACTCACGAAAACGTTCGGCAGATGCTCCTCGCCCAGGCGGAGCTCTACCTGGGGTGCGCTGCCCGCTAGCGTCTCGACGCGACTCGAAATGATGCCGTCGCGCTCGACCGTGATGAGCGCCTGCGCCTCCTCGTAGGGACTTTGCACCATGATCCGCGCCGTCTCGCCGGGCCGGTAGCTCGTCTTCTCGGGGATGATCTCGATGCGGTCGTCGTCGGCGCGCTCCCAGGCCACGTAGCCCGATCCCGTCGCGTAGAAATAGGCCTCAGACCGGATCGTGTTGCCGCGCAGGTCGCGCCCGGTGGCGCGGACGACGTAGCTGCCGCCGAGCGTAATCGGGATCTGGAGGCGCGACGCCCGCCCTTCCGCCGAAGTCACGCGTTGCGTTGCTACCGGCTCTTCGATGCGCTCGCTGCGCCAGCGGAGCCGCCCGTCGACGCCCACCTCGCGGACGCTGTTCCACTGCTGCCGCACCACCTCGATCTCGATGTCTTTCTTCCCGACGGGGTGTCCCGCCGGATCGACTGTCACCACGTCCACGGCCATCCGCTTGTCCCGGCTCAGGTCGAGGAAGGTAGTGCGCGGCTTGAGGCCGATGTAGAAGAGGCCGGGGTGGAGCGTGATGAAGGTCTGGTCGCTGCCCTCCTGCCGGCTGGGGTCAATGACGGTGGCTTCCCAGGCGAGCGTGGTGGGGGTGCCCTGCTCGTTGCCGGGGAGGGGTCGCCGCAGCCGCACCGTGCCGTCGTCACTCAGGACGGTGTCGTTGCGGGCGATCTCACGGTAAACGCTGGGGCCGTCGTCGTAATACTGGCTGAAGGCGCCGAAGCGGTAGCCGTCGTAGCCGGGCGGGGCGTAGCTGCCCTCGCGGCGGACGAGGCTGTAGCGGACGGGCGCGTTCTGCATGGCCGCGCCGAAGAGGTAGCGCCCGCTCACGAGGCCCTCGAAGAAGTCGCCCGCCACGTAGCTGCCGGCGGAGGCCCGTGCCTCCACGTCGAAGGTGGCGCGGCGGAAGGCGTCCACGCGGAAGTCGCCGCGCGCCACGTCGCCGGGTTCGTAGAACGAGCGGCCCACGGCGGTGGTGTCGCTCGCCAGGACGACGCGGACGGCGTAGACGCCCTGGTCGGCCGAGGCCGCCGCGGTGTAGTCGAAGTCGAACGTGCCGAGGTCGGAGGGCAGGAAGCGGCGGTCGAAGACGAGGCGGTCGCGGGGACTGCGGATGAGAACGCGAACGCTGTCGGTGATGCTCCGCCAGTCCCCGTCGGTGCGCTGGCGCAAGATGCCTTTCACGTTGACCGTCTCGCCGGCTTTGTAGAGGCCGCGGTCGGTGAAGACGCTGCCGGCGAGCACGACCGGCTCGGGCCGCCAGGAAAAATCGAGTTCAAAGCGGTACGGCTCCAGGCCGTCCTCGAAGACGCTGCTGGTGAAGGCGAGGTCGCCGTCCTTCTCCACGAAGGCGTACTGCACGGGCCGGTCCCACGGATCGTTGGGCGTGACGCCCTGCGCGTACCAGCCGGGCGTGAGGGCGCGGCCCTGCGCGTCGGTGGCGCCCGTCCAGCGCACCTTGTTGTCGGCGTCGCGGAGCGTCACGGTCGCGCCGGGCACGGGTTGGGCGGTGGCCAGGTCGGTGACGAAGATAAGGTTCTGGTGGGGGCTGAACTTGGCCGTCAGGCCGAGGTTCGTCACCTGCGCCAGGGCAACGGCTTCGCGCTCGTTTTCCTCGCCTGCCCGCTTCGGCTCGACGAGGTGGAGGCCGACGACGCCAGTGCCGTTGGTCAGGAGGGTGTCGAGGCTAAGCGGGATGGTGCTCGGCACGTTGCGGGGAATGCCCAGCCGCTTCACTTTCATCGCGGCGACGGGCTTGGGCTCTTCGGCGTTCTCGGCAAGGGGGCCGTACCAGTGCTCCCGGTCATAGGCGCGGAGGAGCGGGACGATCTGGTCCTGCCGAAGCCGCTGCACGCCCAGCCGCACGCTCTCCACATTGGTGGCCCGGAGGGGAATGGCGGTGCGCTGCTTGGCCTCAACGACCAGGAGCCCTTCCGGCATCCGCACCGTGGGCGCGTAAGGCTTCGTGGTGAAGGATCGTTGCGCCTGGGCAAGCGTCTGCCCGAACGTGTCTTTGAGAGTACGGACGGTAGCGGTGTAGCGGGTTTCGGGCTGGAGGGGGAGGGAAAGGGCGTGCTCGGTGTTCACCGACGCATCCCGCGCCTCAATGCCCGCCGGCCATTCGACGGCAGGCGAGAAGGTGACGGCCTGCCGGAGATCCTGGAACTTCACCGGCGTAGAGAAGCGGAAGACGACGCCGCGCTCCGGGTCGAACCGCGTCTCGCCCCGTTCTTCCTCCCACCAGGGGCGCTGCTGCGTCACCTCTTCAAGGCGGAGCGGGCCGTAGGTGCGGAAAGTGAAGCGCGTCGTGTCTTCAAGGCCGAGGCGGCCCTGGGCGCTGGGGAGGCCGGCCAGCAGCATCACCTCGTACGCCTGCCCAGAGGCAAGCCGGCTGCGCGGTGTCAGGACGAGGGCGCTGTCCCCCTGCGCGCGGGCGAGGGCGAATGGTGCGCGCGCCCCCTTCTCCTGTCGCAACACGATGTGATCCGCCGAGGCCTGCACCTGCTGGTTGAAGAAAAGCCGGATGGGCTGCCCCGGGTCAGCAAACGGCTCGCCCGCAGGGGGGTCGGAGCGGAGGAGTTGGGGGCGCGGCGTCTCGAACGTCCACGAGAAGGTCTCGTCGAGCGCTTCGCCGTCGAGCGATTGGAGTCCGGGGGCGAGGCGCGCGCGGAAGGCGGTGGCGATGGGGAACGGCTCGTCGGGGCGGAAGACGAGCGTCTGGGTGCCTTCCCAGAAGAGGCGGCCCGGCAGAGCGGGTTGGAGGGTGAGCGCGCCTTCGGGCACGTCCGGCGCCTCGCCGAGGGTCACCATCGGGCGACTGAAGGTGACGGCCACGACCTGCTCCGGCCCCATGGCCTGCATCGTGCCGTAGGGCGTGGCGCTTAGCGGGCGCAACGGCCCTTCGAGCGTGGGCACGTAGGCCGCCGCCGCGCCCTCCAGCGCGACGGTCTCTACGTCGAACGCGCCTTCTTCGGTGGTGCGGCACCCTGCGAGGCTACCGAGCAGGAGGAGGGTGGTGAGGAGGAAAAAGGACGGGCGGCGCATGGCGATCGGTGCTGGAAGCGGGGAGGAGCCTGAAAATACAGACTGCACCGCTTCCGTGCGAACAAGATGCCGCGCCGCGAAAGATTTAATTGCCTATCCCAACACCCAGGAGGCAGGCTGTGAACAAGAAAGCGGTTCCCCGCTTTTCCCTCAGGAGCGCCCAGCCGGGCTCTTGTGGGCCATCCTAGAGGTCATGCACCGACGGTACGACCAGTTGTGCGGCATCGACTGGAGGTAGCAGGCTGCCGACAGCAAAATAGTCCCCGTGTTGCTCGAGGTGCATCCGGTGTATTGATCAATCGAGAACCCGGTCTTGTTCGTACCTTTGTCCTGTGGGCGGGTTATCCCCCAGGGCCTTTATCATCCAGACACAAAGCGACGCATGAATGTGCTATTCATCGGCGGGACCGGGACGATCAGCTCGGCCTGCGCGCCCTGTGCCATTGAGGAGGGGTTCGAGGTGTACCTGCTGAATCGCGGGCAGTCGGACCGGGCGGTGCCCGAGGGCGCCCATGTGATTCACGGCGACATCCGAGATCCGGCAGGGGTGAAGGCCGCCCTTAGGGATCGGACGTTCGACGTGGTGGTGGATTGGGTGGCTTTCACGCCGGAGCACGTCGAGACGGACCTCGCGCTCTTCGCGGGGCGCGTGGAACAGTACATTCTTATCAGCTCGGCGTCGGCCTACCAGACGCCGCC
>JAHEMB010000336.1 GCA_024643915.1 Rhodothermaceae bacterium
CTCGACGGGCTGGCTCTTTACCCGCCTCGCCGACGACGGCCGGCTCGCCCTCGGCCTCGCGGGCATCGTTGATCTGGATGAGGACGGCGTGGCCGACACCACCATCGGGCGGTTCGACCCTGAGTGGCGCCAGATCGTCTTCCCGATGACGGTGGGTACCACCTGGCAGGACTCGACCGCGTTCGTGGTCAATTTCCTCGGTTCTGACGTGGTGGCTTTTTCCGACGCGACGGAGGGCGAGGTGGAAGGCTTCGGCACCCTCATCACCCCGCGCGGCTCGGCGACGGTCCTCCGCGTCCGCACCACCACCCGGACGACGTTTATCTTCGGTGAGCCGGACACGACCACCACCATCAACTTTATCTCGCAGGAGGGCCGTTTGTCCGCCTCGCTCGAATTGGACGCGGCCGGCGATGTCGCCTTCGCCAGCTACCAGGTAGAGGAGGGCGAGGGCGGTGGAACGGCGGTGGAGCCCCTCCCGGGCGAGGTGCCCTCGACGTTCGCGCTCGGGCAAAACTACCCCAACCCGTTCAACCCCGCCACCACCATCCCCTTCCATCTCGCCCAGGCCGGCCCGGTTAAAGTCACCGTCTTCAACACGCTCGGGCAGGCCGTGGCGGTGCTGGCCGACGAGGTGCTGCCGGCCGGCAACTACGTGGCAGACTGGCAGGCGGAAGGCTTCCCGAGCGGCGTCTATCTCTATCGTCTCGAAGTTGACGGGCGCACGGTGCAGACCCGACCGATGATCCTGCAAAAATAGCCTGCGTCCGCGCCGGGCGCTTCGACAAAGTCAGGACTGTTACATCCCAGGCTAAAACTTTCGAGCGCGATACTCGCGATTCTCATACGGGTTTCCGATGTTATACGTGCACTCCCCCCTTACACAGCATGGTGACTTCCATGAAACACAAGCTACTATCCCTTTTTGTCTTGACCCTGCTGCTGGCCGGAACGGCGGCGGCGCAAATTGTGATTGACGAGTCCGATCTCGGTGGGCTGTTCGACATCAATGAGCTGCCCACGGTATTTGAGGCGACGAACCCGAGCGCCGCCCAGCCGCTCGCCGATATGACCGGCGCGAACCAGACGTTCAACTTCATGAACATGACGTTCGAGGAGCAGGAACTGGACGGGGTCTTCTTCTCGGGGCAGTTTGCCGCGGTGACGGGCGATGAGCCGGGGGTCAACCTGCCGGCGTTCGACGGCGCCGAGTTCTACAGCATGGTCACTATTGAAGTTGAGGGCCTTACCAGCACGTCGTATTCCTACTACCTCCGCCAGGATGGGGATCTGGCGCTGCTGGGATCCTTCAGCATCTCGCCCGATCCCACCGGTGGCCCGGACATCGAAGTCGTGACCTCTTTCGATCCGCCCCGCATTTTCTTTTCCCTACCCATGCGCTTCGGCGACACCTTCAGCTACGCCGGCACGCAGACCACTAACTTTGGCGGCCAGGAATTCACCTCTGCCATATCGGAGGAACAGGAGGTGGATGCCTGGGGCACGCTCATCACCCCCGCCGGCTCGGCGGATGCGCTGCGCCTCCGCACCGATACCCAGACGGAATCGTTCGGCATCGTTTCTAACTTCACCTCGATCAGCTATTATACCAAGGTCGGGCTCTTCGCCAGCCTGGGACTGGATGGAGACGGGAACGTGACCTCGGCGAGTTACTGGACGATTGACTTCGACGGCGGCACGACGGCGGTGGAGCCCCTCCCGGGCGAGGTGCCCTCGACGTTCGCGCTCGGGCAAAACTACCCCAACCCGTTCAACCCCGCCACCACCATCCCCTTCCATCTCGCCCAGGCCGGCCCGGTTAAAGTCACCGTCTTCAACACGCTCGGGCAGGCCGTGGCGGTGCTGGCCGACGAGGTGCTGCCGGCCGGCAATTACGTGACGGACTGGCAGGCGGAAGGCTTCCCGAGCGGCGTCTACCTCTATCGTCTCGAAGTTGACGGGCGCACGCTGCAGACCCGCCGGATGGTCCTGCAAAAATAGTGCGGAGTGCAGCATATGGCGTGCGGATGAGGGGCAGAGGTCTCCTTATCCGCACGCCACATCAGCATCACGCCACGAGTGAGATGAGGTAGGCACAGCCGAAAGCGGCATAGATGCCGAGGATGTAGCCGGCCACGGCCATCAGCAGGCCCACCGGCGCCATGGCTGGCAGGTAGACGCCCGCCACAATCGGCGCACTCGCTGCCCCGCCGATGTTGGCCATGCTGCCCGTGGCGACGAAGAAGAGGGGCGCCCGCACGAGGCGCGCGACGACGAAGAGGATGAGGATGTGGATGCTGATCCAGAACGCCCCGGCGAGCAGGTAGAGCGGCACCGTCAGCACCGCCGCCAGGTCCGCCTTGGCGCCGATGGAGGTCAGCAGGAGGTAGAGGGCGAGGTAGCCGACGCGTGAGGCGCCCACCTGCTCCAGCTTTTGCAAGGGCGTGAACGAGAGGGCCAGCCCCACCGTCACGATGATGAGGATGGCCCAGGTGCCCTGGCTGATGATGGTCGGGTCGCCGAGGGCCGGGAGGAAGCCGCCGAGAGCACGTGCCAGAACGGCCCCCGCGAAGCCGATGCCCACCAGCATCGCCAGGTCCGTGATGTTGGCTGGGCGCCGCTCCTCATCGACCGCTTCGAGGCGGCGGTTGAGGGCCTTCACCACGCTCATGTCCGCGCCCACCCAGCGGTCGAAGCGGTCCTGGAAAGCGCTCAGGAAGAGGAGCACGCCCATCCAGCCGTAGCCCACCACCACGTCCACCACGAGGAGCGGCGCGAGCGTGTTGGCCGAGGCGCCCACGCCTTCTTGCACCGCCACCAGGTTGGCCGTCCCGCCGATCCAACTCCCCGAGAGTGCCGCAAAGCCCTTCCACGCCTCCGGGTCCTCGAAGAGGCCGCCGAAGATTGCAAACGTGATTGGCCCGCCGATGACGATGCCGAGTGTGCCGGCCAGCATCATGATGATGGCCGTCTTGCCCAGCCGCAGAATGGCCGGCACGTCCACCACGATCATCAGCAGCAAGAGCGCGATGGGCAGCAGGTAGAGGGCCATCCAGTCGTAGAGCGGGTTCTCCGCCGGGGTGATGCCGGCCGTCGTTGCCAGCATCGGCACGAAATAGGCCCAGATGACGGGTGGCAGGAACGTGAACAGCTTCTTGAGCGCAGGCAGGGTGCTGAGCCAGAAGACCAGCCCCATGATGGCGGCGAGAAAGGCGAACAACACGGTCGGCTCGGTGATGAGCGCGGTATCGACGGCAGCGTCAGGCATGAAGGTTTGATGGGTTGTCGGTTGGCCGGTTGTCGGTTGGCCGGTTATGGGTTAAGCAAGGAAAACCGGAAACCCGCCGCGTCATGGCGTGGCGAGCGGGAGCCACTCGGCCAGGCCGAAGAGGCCGAGGACGGGCGGGATGAGCAGGAGCAGGCCGAGGAGGAAGAGGGTGATCTGGAGCGGGAGGATCCAGCGCGCCCACTTCGGCCAGGGCACCCCCGCCAGGGCCAGGCAGCCCATCAGCACGGCGCTGGTGGGGATGATGAGGTTAGTGAAGCCGTCGCCCATCTGGTAGGCGAGCACGGCTGTCTGCCGGCTCACGCCTGCGAGATCCGCGAGGGGCGCCATGAGGGGCATCGTCAGGGCGGCCTGCCCGCTGCCGCTGGGCACGAAGAAGTTGATGGCCGTCTGCACGGCGAACATGCCCTGCGCCGCTACCACCTCCCCCGCCCCCTGGATGGCCGAAGCCAGCGCGAAGAGGACCGTGTCGATGATCTGCCCGTCCTGCATCACCACGAGGATGCCGCGCGCCAGGCCGATGATGATGGCCGTTGCTACGAGGTCGCGGGCGCCCGTCATGAAGCCGCCCGAAATCTCCGACGGCTTAAGCCCGCCCACCACGCCGATGGCGATGCCCAGGCCGATGAAGAGGGCGGCGATTTCGGGGATGTACCACCCGTACTGCGTCACCCCGAAGACGAGCAGGGCGATCCCGATGAAGAAGACACCGAGGGCGCCGAGGTGCCGGGGGGTGAGCTTTTCCCCCACCCCTTCCTCGGCTGCCAGCAGGCCCGCCGTGCGCTTCGGCTCGTCCAGTTCGTACATCGGGCTCTTCGTCGGGTCCTGCTTGATGCGGTGGGCGTACCACAGGACGAAGGCGGTGGTGACGGTGGTGGTGCATATCCAGACAATCATCCGGTAGCCGAAGCCGCTGAAGGGCGGCAGCCCCGCGATGCCCTGCGCCACGCCTACCGTGAACGGATTGAGGAACGCCCCGGCGAAGCCCGCGCCTGCCCCTACGAACGGGATCGCCACGCCTACGATGGAGTCGTAGCCAAGGGCAAGGGCGAGGGGGATGAAGATGAGCACGAACGGGATCGTCTCCTCGGACATCCCGAAGACGGCGCCGCCGAGCGAGAAGAGCGCCATGAAAATCGGCACGATCAGCAGCTCGATGACGCGGCTCTGCTGCGCCAGGCCCACCAGCCGCCGGAGGGCCGCATCCACCGCCCCTGTCTTCTGCAAGACGGCAAACGCGCCGCCGACGAAGAGGACGAACGCGATGATGGCCGCCGCCTCGGGGTCGGTGAAGCCGAGGAAGGGCGCCAGCAAAATGATGCCGAGCGTGTGCCCCAGCCGGTCCACCACCCCCTCGTCTGTCCGTTCGAGGTAATGAAACGAGCCCTCCACCACCACCTCGCGTGTCCCGGCGCCCTCCACCTCGATCTCTACCTTGTCGAACGCGCCCGGCGGCACAAACCACGTCATTGCTGCCGCAAGGATGATGATGCTGAAGATGATGAGCGTGGTGTCCGGGGCCTTGAACCGCGAGAGCTTCATGGGGCGTGGGGGAGTCGGAGCGTCGGAGAATGAATCGAGGAATCGAAGATAAGCTGAAGGAATGGAGTTCGTCGTCTCGTCGGTTCGTCGTCTTGTCGATTCTTTCAAAGGGTCTGCGGAAAATAGCGACTTTTACTAACTTCCGTGCAACCCTCTCCCTTGTCGAAGGAAGACAGCCCTGCGGAAAGTAGATGGAGCAGGGCAGAGGGATGTCCTTGCACCGGCATGTCCTTCATAGAGAAGGAGAGAAGGGCTAACCTCCGAGGTCCTGTATTAAACAGCAGCACACGGCATGAGCCTTCAATCAAGCATTTTCATCATCCTCGCCGTCCTCCTTGGGGTGGGCTGTGGAGAGGGTGAACACGAGATCATGATGACGCGCGAAACGCTCTCCCT
>JAHEMB010000337.1 GCA_024643915.1 Rhodothermaceae bacterium
CCCTCCTCCACGAGGCCGATCACTGGATGTCGTCGTGATGCCTGACACCGACACCCTTGAAGCGTTCCTGGAAGCCGATGACGCTGCGCTTGAGGCGCGCTGGCAGCGGCTCACAGCGTGGGTGCAGGCGCGCTTCGACCGGGAGGCCACGCTCGAAGCGGTCCTTTTTCTCATCGGCATCCAGGCGCGCGGGCGCGGCTTCGAGCCGGAACTGGAGCGCGAGGCCAAGCAGGACGTGATCATGGAGGGCACTTTCTTCGCCTTCGAGACCCTCGGCTTCTACGCGCGCGTCGGCATGGAATCGAACGGCTTCTGGATCTGGGAGAAGCTCGTGCAACTCCCCGAACTCGCCGTTGAGGCCCAGGAAAAGCTGCTCCGCCTCGCCGTCCTCCGCTTTTTCGACGAGCACGCCGAGGGCTGGGAAACCGCCGACGGCTAAGTAGCTCCGCAGAAGAACAGGCGGGATGCTCGGGCCACGGTGCCGCGCGGCTCCGGACGCGCCCAAATGCGAATTGCGAAATCCAAAATCCGAAACGGTACAGATTTTCGATAGCGGTTCTGTCAATGCTTCTTTCGGATTTCGGGTTTCTATTTTTGGATTTCTGCCTGACGGCATGCCGCCGCAGGATACCTCCGTACCGCTGCGGGCCACCATAGCGGATCAGCCCGCACGTTTTCCTTTTTTCGCCACCTTCCACCCTCCATCCTCCATCAGTTCATGGGGATCTTCGCCACTTTACTCACGGCGCTTCTGGCTGCCACCAACCCGTTTGCCATGCCCGATTCGACGCATCTGCCCGAAACGAACTATTACGCCATTGAGACGCCCCACGGCCGAATGGTCGTCCGTCTATACGATGAGACGCCCGCGCACCGCGACAACTTCAAGAAGCTCGCCGCTGCCGCGTTCTACGACGGCACGCTCTTTCACCGCGTCATCGACGGCTTTATGATCCAGGGCGGCGATCCCAACAGCCGCGACGACGATCCGTTCAACGACGGGCAGGGCGGGCCGGGCTATACGATTCCCGCCGAATTTGACCCCGACCTTTTCCACAAGCGAGGTGCCCTCGCGGCCGCCCGCCAGGGCGACCAGGTCAACCCCGAGCGGCGCAGCAGCGGCAGCCAGTTTTATATCGTCCACGGCACGCCCGCAGACAGCAGCCTCCTCGATCAGATGGAGCAGCAGGTGCGCAGTGGGGCCCGGTCCGACTTCCGCTTCTCTGCCGAGCAGCGCGCCGTCTACCAGGCTGAAGGCGGCACGCCTTTTCTCGACCAGCAGTACACCGTCTTCGGCGAACTCGTCGAGGGGTTCGACGTGCTGGAGAAGATCGCCCAGACCTCCACGCCGCGACGGAGCGGCCAGCCCGCTGCCCCGCCCCTCATGGACCGCCCCCTCGACCCCGTCTCGATGACCGTTCGCCCCCTGCCGGAGTACCAGGCAAAGGCTGACGGTTGACGGTTGCCGATTGGTTTTTCGGTTGGCGGTTGGCCAAATAGCCGTGAACCGGAAACCTTCGCTTGGGCATCGTCCGTTGTTCTTCGTCCGTGGCCGTCTATTTTTGGCTGCCGATTCGTCCGAAAAGGCAACGGATCACGGACGACGAACCCCTGACCATAGCGAGCCATGTCAAACCTTTCCGAGCACGAGATCCGGCGGCGCGAGGAGCGCGCGAAGCTGGAGGACCTGGACGTCGATCCGTACCCGCCGCAGGGATGGGAGGTGACGGCTCACGCCGCCGACGTCCTGGCAGGCTTCGACGATGCGAAGCACCAGCCGAATGAGGACGGCGAGGCGAAGGAGACGTGGCGCGTATCACTCGCCGGGCGGATGATGTCGAAGCGGGTGATGGGCAAGGCGGCGTTCTTCGATTTGCAGGACGAGAGCGGCACCATCCAGGTCTACATCCGCCGCGATGATCTGCCGGAGCATTACTACAACCAGGTCTTCAAGAAGCTGCTCGACATCGGCGACGTGGTGGGGGTGGAGGGGTTCGCCTTCCGCACACGCATGGGTGAGGTGTCCATCCACGTCGAGCGCTTCGAATTGCTGGCGAAGTCGCTCCGGCCCTTGCCTGTAGTGAAGGAGGTGGAGGGGCAGGTCTACAACGAGGTGACGGACAAGGAATTCCGCTACCGGCAGCGCTATGTCGACCTCGTCGTCAACCCGCACGTGCGCGAGGTTTTCCGTAAGCGCGCCCGCCTCATCGCAACGCTTCGTCACTTCCTCGACGCGCGGGGTTATCTGGAGGTGGAGACGCCCGTCCTGCAGCCCCTCTACGGCGGCGCGGCGGCGCGGCCCTTCACCACGCACCACAACGCCCTCGGCATGCAGCTCTACCTCCGCATCGCCGACGAGCTATATCTCAAGCGCCTCATCGTCGGCGGCTTTGACGGCGTCTACGAGATCGCCAAGGACTTCCGCAACGAGGGCCTGAGCCGCTTCCACAACCCCGAGTTCACGATGCTCGAACTCTACGTGGCCTACAAGGACTACGCGTGGATGATGGACCTCGTGGAGGAGATGATCGAGCACGTCGCCCGTGAGTTGCACGGCACGCCCGACGTACAGGTGGGGGACCACGCGATCTCGTTCGCACGCCCGTGGAAGCGCATCCCGCTTTTCGAGGCCATTACGGAAAAGACGGGCCACGATCTCTACGGGAAGGACCGCGCTGCCTTGGCCGCTGCTGCCGAGGCGCTCGGCCTGGAGATCGACGAGACGATGGGCGCGGGCAAGATCATCGACGAGATCTTCGGCGAGTTCGTCGAGCCGCACCTCATCCAGCCCACGTTCATCACCGATTACCCGGTCGAGTTGTCCCCGCTTGCGAAGAAGCACCGGGAGAAGGAAGGCCTCGTGGAGCGGTTCGAGGTGATCGTGGGCGGCAAGGAGATTTGCAACGCGTTCTCCGAGCTTAACGACCCCGAGGACCAGCGCCGCCGGTTCGAGGCGCAGGCCCGCCTGGCCGCCGCCGGCGACGTGGAGGCTACGCGCGAAATCGACGAGGACTACCTGCGCGCCCTTGAATATGGGATGCCGCCCACCGCCGGCCTGGGGGTGGGCATCGACCGTCTGGCGATGATGATGACCGACCAGGCCTCCATCCGCGATGTCATCCTCTTCCCCCTCCTGCGCCCCGAAGCGCCCGCGCCTGCTACCGCAAAGGAGGAGGCGGCGGCAGAGGCCGAGCCGTAATCACGATGCTACCAAAGAAAAAAGGCCGCGCCGGGGATGACCCGCGCGGCCTTTTTTCATAGTAAAGGATCTCGCCCGAAACAATCCGCAATCCGAGATCTGCAATCCGCTTACTCTTTCCCGCCGATGTTGGCGATGGCGTTCTTGTCGATGCGGAGCTTGACGTTCGAGTCAACCTGGGCCAGGACGCTGGCTTCGTCCACCTGGGTGACGGTGCCGTGGACGCCGCCGATGGTGACGATCTTATCGCCTTTCTTGACGCTCTCGATCATCGTCTTCCGCTCGTCCTCGCGCTTTTTCTGGGGGCGGATGATGAAGAACCAGAAGACGACGAAGATGAGGATAAGGGGGAGGAAAGTGATGAGCGGGTTGGCGCCGTCGGCGGGCGCGCCCATCAGCAGGTAAGGAGTGTCGAGCATTTTAGCAGTTGAGAAGCCGGGGGTGTGGAGCGAACAAGACGCGGTTAACGCCGAAGCCCCACAAGTGTTCAGGCCGTCCCCGATTGGCGCAGCATCGCGTGCTTCGTCGGCGTTGGGCACAGCATTGGACGGGCCTACCGGCGGCTGCGGTCTACCACGAAGATCACCTCGTCCACCCGCCCCAAGTCGAGGTCGAAGAGGAGGTCGAGGAGGTCGCGGTTCTGGCGCGCGGTGAAGACGACGCGGTCGCCGAAGATCTGGTAGCGCAGGATGACGGGGTTGGGGAGGGCGTTGGAGGTGAGGATGAGGAAGCTGTCGGCATCATCGACCTGGAAGGCGCCCGTGATGACCACGTCCTCGCCCGTGCCTTCGACGTCGGCGAGGAACGCGAAGGTGCGCGTGTCCTCGACGAAAGTAAAGATGACCTCGTTGAAGCGGGCCAGCACGAGGGCCGTCAGGTCGTCCTGGTCGGCGACGATCTCGGTCAGCTCCCACGAGCCGCCGAAGAAGGCGGCGTCTTCGCCGTCGCCGTCGGAGTCGCAGCCGGGGAGCGTGAGAAGGATGAGGAGGGCCGGCAGCAGGGCCGATGCCGTGCGGGAGAGCCGTGTTTTCATGGCGGAGACCGGTTGCGCGCGCGGAGCGCGGTGGAATAGATAACCTCTGCCTTTACGTTCGTTGCATCCGACCGGCTATGCTGACGGCGCATCAACCGGGGCCTATTTTTCTCGCGAACCGTCTTTTCGGCATTGCACTTCTCCACCGGGGCGAAGGTCCGTGCGAGATAAAGCAAAGTGCCTGGGCGACGTGACAGGAGACTGACACCGGGGCGTCGTATCTTTGCAGGCATCACCCCCACCCATCCCCTCGGAGGCCCGCCATGACGAAAACACAGGCCCTCGCCGCCCTCGAAGAACACGGCACCGCGCAGAACCGGAAGATCTACCGCCGACACGGCGTCGCGGGCGATCAGTTCGGCGTCAGCTACGCCAACCTGAAGGCACTCAAGAAGCAAATCAAGACGGACCACGCCCTCGCCCGGCAGCTCTGGGCCACGGGCAACCACGACGCCCGCATCTTCGCCACCTTCATCGCCGACCCCAAACAGGCCGATGAGGTACTCCTCGACGCCTGGGTCGAGGAGCTCGACAGCTACCCTGTCACCGACGCCCTCACCGGCTACGTTGCCAAAACGCCTCTTGCCCTTGCAAAAATGCAGGCATGGATGCAAGCGGACAGCGAGTGGATCGGGCGGTGTGGCTGGTCGCTCCTGGCCCATTTGGCCATGAAAGACAAAGCCCTCCCCGACGATTTCTTCGCCGCCTACCTGCCCGTCATCGAGCGCGACATCCACGGCGCGCAGAACCGGGTGCGGGAGGCGATGAACAATGCCCTCATCGCCATCGGCACGCGCAGCGATGCGCTAGAGGCCGAAGCCCTAGAGGTGGCTGATCGGATCGGCACGGTCGAGGTCGACCATGGCGAGACCGGCTGCAAGACGCCGGACGCCGCTGCGTATATCGTGAAGGCGCGGGCGCGGCAGCGCAAGAAGGCGATGGCGTAACCCCGCCGGGAGGGATCGCGTAAGAGGCTGAGCTTCTCTTCACGT
>JAHEMB010000338.1 GCA_024643915.1 Rhodothermaceae bacterium
CTGATCTTTTCCTCCATAAGCTTGCCGCCACGCTGCGGGAGCGCGGCGTAAGTATTCATGACAGCGAGGCGGTGCAAGGATTCGCGATGGCAGGCGGGCGGGTAACTGGGGTGCGGACGATTCGTGGCGCGTTACAGGCTGACGAGATCGTGCTGGCGGCCGGTGCCTGGACGGGGCGGCTTGCGAAAGATCTGGGCCTGCATGTGCCCGTACAGCCAGCGAAGGGCTACAGCCTCACCTGCGATGTGCCGTCCCCTGCGCCGCGCCTGCCGATGATCCTCAGCGAAGAAAAACTCACCGTGACGCCCCTCCCGAGTCGCCTCCGCTTCGCCGGGACGCTAGCTCTCTCCGGCTTCGACCCGTCCATCGACCCCCGCCGCGCTGCGCCGATTCGAGCCCTTGCCCATCGCTATCACCCGGAGATTTCGCTAGAAGAACAAGCCCCGGACGTGTGGTCGGGCTTCCGGCCCTGCTCGCCGGATGGCCTGCCGCTCGTGGGCCGCAGCCCCCGGCATGCCAACGTGACGGTGGCGACGGGGCACGGCATGATGGGCCTCACGATGGCCCCCATCACCGGCCTGCTCGTGGCGCAGATGCTCTCTGGAGGTAGCCCCGCCGTTGATCTTGTGCCACTTCGGCTGGATCGATTCTGAGCGACCGGGCGAAACCCGCCCTGCGGCGCAGCGGTTAGCAAAATAACTGATCACTTCTGCCGTGTGCTGCCATGATTACGCTCGAAAAGACGCGCCATACCTACGAGGATTATGCTGCGCTGGAGGAAGGCGCGCCCTATCAGCTCATTGATGGAGAACTCGTCATGTCGCCGTCACCGACTTATTTACATCAAAGCGTTGTCTGGGAATTAGGAACGTCAATGAGAAACTTTGTTCAGAAGCGTGATCTCGGCAGCGTCGTCGGCGCGCCCATCGATGTCTATTTCTCTGACACGGAGACCTTCCAGCCGGATCTCGTTTTCATCTCGAATGAGCGGCGCGCGCGGATCACGGAGGTGCGGATCAACGGCGCCCCGGATCTTGTGGTCGAGGTGCTGTCTCCCTCGACGGCCTATTACGACCTGACGAAGAAGCAGCGCGTGTACGAGGCGCACGGCGTCCGCGAATACTGGATCGTCGATCCGCACGACCGGACGGCGAAAATCTACCGCAACACAGATAAAGGCTTCCAACTTCATGCCGAGGCTCGGGAGGAGGGCAACGTCGCCTCGGCCCTTCTCGATGGGTTTGCGGCGGACCTGGAAAAGCTCTTCGCTCTCTGAGCCGGGGCTATTGCACCGTGAACGGAACGGCGAAGGCGGTGCGGTCCCACAGCAGTTCGAGCAGGCCGCCCTCGGGCGTATCCTGTATTTGAATGGTGAAGACCTCCACCGACTCCGGTAGCTTGCCAATGCGGAGGGGCACGCGTCCCAGGTCCTGATCTTCGTTGTAGGTGGTGCCGCCCTGGCCGGTTTGTTGATTGATGATGAGCGTGCCGCCGTCGGGTTGGGGGATGGTGTAGAGCGTGTATTCGCCTGGCGGCACGGTCAGGTCACCCACCTGCAAAGTGCGGTCTGTGGTGAAGTGGGTGGCGCGGTTGGCGCCGGTGCGCCAGATCTCGCCCCAGGGGACGAGCGCGCCGAAGATCTCCCGTCCCCGTTTCGCGGGCACGCCGTAATCCACCGTGATCTTGGCGCCGTCCACCACGGCTTCGGCGTTGCCCCGGCTGCTGAGGGGGCCGAATGACCGACCCCCGGCATCCCGGGCGGCAAACGATTGGGCCAGCCCCTCCACGTCCACCGAGGGCACGCGCTCCACGATGAGCTTGCGCGTGGTGGCGCCGGCATCGAGGCGTACCAGCTGCCCCTTTTCGTCTACCCGCACGCCCATCGTGCCCCGGAAAGGATGGGTGATGGTCATTGAGTCGGGGGCGAGGCGGCGGACAACGAAAGGCTGCATGCCGCGTGCCGTGAAGAGGGGCTGGGCCGTGCTGTCCGCCTCGGCGGCGTAGAGCCGTGTCAACATCACCTCGTAGGGCCAGTGGATCATGTCGAGGAAGGGCAGGGCCTGCTCCCCGCCTTCGATGTACTGCGTTTGCGTGGTCCCGTCCGCCGTCGTCTCGATACGCAGGCTGTCTCCCTCCACCGTGACGACCTCGCGGCTGAGGGGCGGGGCGTCGGCGGGGGCCGTGGGATCGTGGACGGTTTCCTCGAAGCGTTGCAGGGCGCCCTCAGGCGTGGTGTCGAGGACGTAGCGGCGAACGGTGGTGGTAGGCGTGCGGAGGACGACCGTGGCCTCGGTGCGCTCCGGCCCATGTACGAACTGCTCCACGGCAAGCGTATCGTCGCCCAGCAGGGTGACGAAGGCCGCGCCGCCTGCCTCGGGGGTTTCCATCTCGCCCTCCTCCTGCGGCGTCTCGCAGCCGAGGTTCAGGCACAGGAAGAACGCTGCAAGGCACATCAGCAAAGCCGGGGAGAAGTCCGGCGCGGCTCGAAACGTGGAGAAGACATGCATCGAAAGAAGGGGTTGTGTTCGAAGTACCCTGACTGGAAAAGATAAGAAGGCTGCACTTCCCGCAGGCCCAATTTCTTTATTGCACAGAAAAGCGCACGCGGGTGCCTCCCCTTTCGGCAAGGCACCCGCATGCAGCCCGTTTCACGTTTTATCCTCTTACATGCCCATCTCGATGTCGTCCGGTCGGCTTTCACCGCCTTCGTAGTCGCCCCGGTCGCGGCGGCGGTCGCGGCGGGCCTGGCCGAAGTTGTAGGTGAACGTCAGGCCGATGCTTTGTGACTGCCAGTCCCGCTCGAACTCGGTGTAGAACCGCGCGTCCTCACGCCAGAGGCTAAAGCCCATTGTGTTGAAGATGTCGCGGACGTTGAGGCTGAGGCTGGCCTTGTCGTTGAGGAGCTTCTGCCGGAGGGCCAGGCTCGACATCTGCCGGGCCGAGATGTGGCCGTTCTCGATGTCGATGGGCGAGCTGTAGAAGTGCGAGAGCTGGAGGTCGAGCCCCTCCCGCACGTTGATGGTGGCGTTGGCGCGCGTCGAGAAGCCGAAGGCGTCGTTGCTCAGGTCGCTATCGACGTTGCTGCCGTCGGTGACGATCTTGTAGGCGTTGAAGCTGGCGTAGGCGTTGAAGCGCTGGCCCAGCCGCAGTGTGCCGATGATCTCGGCGCCCCACGAGTCGCTCGTGTCGAAATTCTCGAATGTCGTGGTGGTGACGCCCGCGTCATCGACGGTGTCGCGCCAGCGGATGACGTCCACCGTGCGGCGGAAGTAGGGGGTGAGGGTGAGCGACGTTTTCTCGGTGAACTGCGACAGACTGGCCTCAAAGGCGTGGACGTACTCGGGCTTGAGGTACGGGTTGCCCACGCGGCGGAAGAGCGGGTCGTCGTTCGTGTCGAACGGGTTGAGCTGGTTGAACCAGCCCCGCGTGCGCGGCCTGTTGATGCGCTTGCTGTAGCTCAGCTTCGCCGTGCGCGTGTCGGTCAGCTTGTAGGTGACGAAGGCGCTGGGGAAGACGCTGAAATAGTTGTTCTCGAACGCCTCGTCCGTGGTTTCCAGGGTGAAGTCGGTGAGGGCCTGCTCCAGCCGAACGCCCGCCTGCACGCCGATCTTGCCCCACTGCTGCGCGAGGATGCCGTAGGCGGCGTGGATCTGGAGGTCGTAACTGAAGGTGTTGATGAAGTTCGGGTCGGGCATCCATCGCGCCGTCAAGGGATCAAACGTCTCGGCGTAGAAATCGCTGCCGAGGTGTTCGAGTGAGCCTTTGTAGCCGGCCTCGAGCTTGCCCTCACCGCCGAAGGGGCGGACGTAGTCGATCTGGAGCGAGGTCTCGTTGCTTGTCTCGTCCTGCTCGTTTGTCTGCTGCTCGACGACGACGCCCGTGGGTGCGTCGAACGGCTCGAACACCTGTTGCGTGAACCGGTCGAACTCGTCGTCGCGGTCCTGCTCGTAGCGCAACTCGGCGATGAACTCGTGCTTGCCCGGATCGACCACGCGGCGGAGGCCGAGCCGGTAATCCATGCTGAAGTCGGTGCCGTCGCCCACGCTCAGGCGGTCGTAGCGGGCCGTGAGGGTCTGGTCGTCGGCGCGCTCGGCGTAGGCCGTTAGGCCGGAGGTGTTGCTGCCCCGGTGGCTGAGCATGGCCGACGCGGTGAGGGTGTTCTGGTCGCTGAGTCGGTAGTCGAAGCTCGTGTTGAGGTTATGCGAAATGCCATCGCGCTCGTCGAAGCTGTCCTGGTTGAGGAACGTCAGCGGCGTGTTGATGCGGTTCTCGAAGAAGCGCGTGCCGTCGACGTCGCGCGTGCCGTAGCGGAAGCCGTAGCTCGTCATCAGGTTCACCTTGCCCTTCTGATAGGTCAGGGTGGCCGAGGCGTTGTAGTTTTGCTGGGTAGCCGCGCTGAGGCTCAGGCTGCCGCCCAGGCCCAGGTCGCGGTTCTGCGTCAGCACGATGTTGAGGAGGCCGGCCATGCCGTCGGGCTCGTACTTGGCCGACGGGTTGGGGATGACCTCGACGCGGTCCACGGCGTCGGCGGGGAGGCCCTGGAGGAAGGAGGCGAGGGCCTGCCCCTGCATCGGCGCGGGCCGCCCGTTGATGAGGATAGCGACGTTCTGGTTGCCGCGCAGGCTCACATTGCCGTCAATGTCCACCTCCACCGAGGGGATGTTTTCGAGCACGTTCGAGGCGCTGCCGCCGAGGCTGACGAGCTGGTCCTTGACGTTGTAAACCGTCCGGTCCACTCCGATCTCAATGAACTCGCGGTCGGCGGAGACTTCGACCTCGTCGAGCATCTGCGTATCTGGGGCGAGGCGGATGGTGCCGAGGTCGGCTGTGGCGGTGTCGGCACCGAGGGCGATGTCGTCGATAGTCTGCGTCACGAAGCCAACGAAGCTGACCTGAACGTAGAAGCGGCCACCACGCAGCCCTTCGATGGCGAAGGTGCCGTCAGCCTCGGTGATGGCGCCCGTGACGAGCGAGGAGTCGCGTTTGCTCCACACACCCACCGTGGCGGAGGCCACCGGTTCGCCGCTCTGATCATCGACCACGGCGCCGCTGATCTTGCCCTGCATCATCTGCGGGCTCCCACCCGGCGGGCCGGGCCGGCGGTTCTGGGCCTGGGCCGGCTGCACCAAAAGCACAGCGGCGAGGAGGAGGAGAAGGAGTCGTATGTGTTTCATCATGGCAGATCGTAAAGGAGGAGGGAGGGCTGCGAAAACGTAACGCAG
>JAHEMB010000339.1 GCA_024643915.1 Rhodothermaceae bacterium
GTTGATGTCGAGCTGATCGTTCCAGACGAAGTTGTAGAAAAGGCCGTCGTCCTTCTGCATGTACATCGCAAAGCGCAGCAGCTTCTCGGCCTTCTCCCGTGAGGCCGTGTCGCCCGTCGTCTCGAAATGTCTCAGGTAAACGACCGCCGCGCGCGCCACGTCGTCCAGGGCGGAGATGCCCTCGTCGTCGTCGCCCACCCAGCCGTAATCGGGCGCTTCGGCGTAGATGTGGATGAGGCGGTAGGTCACCCCGTTCTTCACCACGTCTTGCCCGAGGTTGTCGAGGTGGGTCAGGTTCAGAAGAGGCGTCGGCGCTGGTTCTTCGTCGTCGGGGCCGACGCTGTTGGAACCGCACCCCGGCGCCATCAACAGCAGGCCGAGGAGGATGAAGAGAGTGGAGGAATGGAAGAATGGAGGAATGGACGAGAGGACGAGAGGACGAGAGGACGAAGGAACAGAAGGTCTTCCACTCTTCCACTCGTCCACGCTTCCATTCCTGTGAGTCGTTCGGTCTTGCGGCATGGCTTGTTGATGGCTTGGTGGGCAAGGTGGAGAGAATCAGCCCTTGAGGCCGGTGGAGGCGAGGCTGCTGATGAAGTGGCGCTGGAAGAACAGGTAGGCCACCACGACGGGGAGGGCGAGGAGGAGCGCGGCGGCGAGTTGGGGGCCGAGCCGGGCGTTCGCGCCGCCCCCCACGGCGAAGAGGGTCACCATCTGCGGCATCGTCATCCACGCCTCCTGCCGGATCACCACGAGCGGCCACAACACCTCGTTCCAGTTGCCCACGAACGTGATGATGCCGGCGGTGACGAGTGCGGGGATGGAGAGCGGCCACACGATGGTGAAGAGAATTCGGCCCTCCCCGCACCCGTCGATGCGCGCCGCGTCGAGGATGTCCTGGGGGATGGCGAGGAAACTCTGGCGGAGGATGAGGACGGCGGTGGCGCTCATCATAAAAGGGATGATCAGGCCGAGGAGCGAGTCCGTCCAGCCGAACCGCACGATGAGGGTGTAGAGCGGGATCAGCATCACCAGGAACGGCACCATCATGGTGAACAGGATCAGGTTGAAGACGGCCTCGCGCCCGCGCCACCGGAGCTTCGCGAGGGCGTAGCCCGCCATCGACCCGAAGACCAGGACGGACGCCGTCACGGCGGCCACCACGAGGACGCTGTTCAGAAAGGCGCGCCCCAGGGGAATGCTCTCGAAGACGAGCGTGTAATTCTCCACCGTCCACCGCGAGGGCAGCAGGGCGAGGTCGCCGATCTCCAGCTCGGGCTTGAGCGAAGCCATCACCATCCACACAAAGGGATAGGCGAAGACCACGAGGCCCAGCACGAGCGCGCTGTACGCGACGGTTTTCTTCATATCACGATTCTCTCAATGAGTTAGAGAGTCGGTGAGTCGGCGCCTGCCTACCTCTCAACTCTTCGTCCACTCTCCCATTCTCCCACTCTTCCATTCTCAGTAAAAGTCCGTCTCCACGAACCGGCGCTGGAGGAGAACGACGACGAAAATCACGAGCGCGAAGAAAAGCCCGAGCGTCGCCGCGTAGCCCATGTGGTTGAAGGAGAAGGCCTGGTTGTAGATGTAAAGGAGCCCCGAGAGGGTGCTGTTGAGCGGGCCGCCCCCGGTGAGCACGTACGGCTCGATGAAGAGCGAGAACCCGCCGATGGTGGAGAGCACCACCACCGTGACGACCATCGGGTTGAGCATTGGCAGCGTCACCAGCCACCATTTCTCCCACAGGTTCGCCCCTTCGAGGTCGGCTACTTCGTACATCGCCTCGGGGATGTTCTGCAACCCGGCCAGGAAAAGAATCACGTAGAGCCCGACGTTCTTCCACGTCGCCATGAGCGCAATCGACGGCATGGCCCAGACGGGCGAGACGAGCCACGGCACACGCTCCCCGCCGAGGGCCGTGAGGACGTTGTTGATGTAGCCGGTATCGAAGGAGAAAAGCTGCTGAAAGAGGATGGTGACCACCACGCCCGAGACGACGACCGGCAAGAAGTAGATCGTGCGAAAGAGCCCGCGCCCCTTGAGCCGCATGTTCAGCAACTCGGCGAAGAAGAGGGCTACGAGGATCTGGAGGGGGATGTGGATGGCGAGGAACAGGCCGGTATTGAGGATCGCTCGGAAGAAGAGGTCGTCCTGAAACAGCCGCACGAAGTTCTTGAGGCCGACGAACTCCATCGGCGTCACCACGTCCCAGCGGTGGAAAAGCAGCACGAGGGAGAACAGGAGGGGGTAGCCGAAGAAGATCAGCAGGTGCACCAGGTAGGGCGCCACCAGCACGTACCCGGTATTCAGCTTCACGCCCCTTCGCCCCGCGCCCGCGCCGCGCCCTGCGTCGGGCGCGCGTGTCGCCGCCGCCCGCACCCCCGCACGGTACGCCTCCAACTGCTCGGTTTCGGTATTTGCTAACTCAGCAGGCACGCTTAATGACTCCACTCGTTGATGACCCGGATGCGGTCGATGGCGCGGGCGGTGGCTTTGTCTGGCTCCGTGACGCCGTAAACCGCGGCGGCCTCGAACTGCTGGGCCAGGGCGTCGAGCACCTCCTGCAGCGACGAGACGCCGTCCACCCCACGCGTCCGGGGGGCCTGCTCGGCAAAAGGCCGCATCTTCGGGTTCGCGGCGAAGAAGGCGGCGAAGGTCGAGTCGGTCAGCAGGCCCTCGCGGACAGGGATCTGGCGGGCCTTCTCTAGCAGCAGAAGGTCGGCCTCCTCGCTGACAAGGTAGCGGGCGAAGGCCCAGGCGGCCTCGGGATGCCGCGTGTTGGAGAAGATCGCGATGTTCTTGTAGTCGCCGTAGGTGTAGACTGGCCCGGTGAAATCGTCGGGGACGGGCAGGGGGGCGTAGTCATATTCAAAGCCTGGCGGCGCGTTTTCCTCCAGCCAGGCAAGGCTCCACGGCCCGGTGAACTCCGTGGCGATCTTCCCGGCCACCATGGGGTTGCCCTGGAAGGTGGTGATGGGGAAATAGTGCCGCGCATAAACGGCCCGGAAGAAGCCAAGCACGATGGTCGAGGCCGCCGTGTCGATGGCGACGGCGCCGTCGTCGAAGAGGGTCTGGCCGCTGGAGGCGGCGATGTAGAAGGGATAATAATCGAAGTAGCGTTGCCACCAGATGGGGCGGATGTCGCGGTAGCCCATCCAGCGGTCGCGCTGCCCGTCGCCGTCCACGTCTGCGGTGATCTTCTCCCCGGCCTCAAGGTATTCGCTGTAGGTACGCGGCGGGCCGGCCACCCCGGCGTCGCGGAAGATGCCAAGGTTGTACAGCATCATGATGGGATTCGTCTTCCAGGGGATCTGGTAGAAATGCCCGTCGGCGGCGCGGAAGCTTTCCAGCAGGTCCGCCGGCACGCGCGCCTGCATGAGCGAGTCGAAGTCGGGGAAGGCGTCGAGGGGGAGGACGCCGCCGGAGCGGACGAAATCGCTCAGGATGCCCGGCCAGATGTTGGAGCAGAGGTCGGGCGTGGTGCCCGCGACGATGGCTGCCAGCAGCACCTCCTCGCTGGACTGCCCGGCGGGAAGGGCCTGCACGGTCACCTGCACCTCCGGGTGCACCGCGTTCCACCGGGCCACGAGTTCCTCGGCGAGGGCGCGTTCCTGCGGGTTAGGCGCGCTCCAGTAAGTGAGCCGCGCCGGGCCGCCGGTGTCGCCCTCCTGCGTCTCGCCTCGCCCGCAGCCTACCACGAAGACGAGACAGGCAAACAGCAATGGAAGAATGGAGGAATGGACAAAAGGACGAAGGGACGAAAGGACGAAACGAGGAAACGAAGATGGGCTGACGAGCAAGCACGCTTCGATGACGTGCGTCGATCGTGCTGCACGCTCCTGTCGTCGGCTCGTCGATTCGTCGGCTCCCCGACTCCCCGGCTCTCCGATTCTCCGGCTCCCCGACCCCTCCTTGCGCTGGAAAAATCTTCGCATCAGAACGTCACGCTTAGGCCGACGATGTGCACCCCGCCCAGGCGGCCCGTTGCGCGGTAGGCATACTCGACTTTGGCCAGGCCGCCCTGGTAGGGGAGGGGCTGGTAGAAAGCCGCGCCGCCGGTGAAGCCGCCCTCGGCGTCGTCGAGGAAAAGCGACTGGAAGCCGCCGCGCAGGAAGAACCGCTCCCGGTGCCCGTACTCCACCCCGACGTTTACGCTTTCGTAGTTCGAACTGGGGTGCAGGGCGTCGGCCGAGACGGTGATCCGGTGCATCCGGGTATCGACCGGGCGGGCGGTGATGCCGAACTGGAAGTTGAGCGGCAGGCTCCAGGCGTCCGTCTCGTAGTTGACGGGGATGCGGGGGTTGTTGCCCTCCTGGCGCGGGTCGGGGTCGTGGAAGGTGCGGATGTCGCGGCCGTCCATGCGCAGGTCCGAGCCGAAATTCGTCAGGGCCGCGCCGATGGTGAGGCCGCCGAAAAAGTCGGTGCGGAACTGGGTGCCCACGTCCAGGGCGAAGCCGGCGGCGGTGGAGTGCCAGATGCGCTGGCGGACGTACTTGGCCGTGGCGCCAATCGAGAAACGGTCGGTGACGGGGCGGGCGTAGGTCAGCCCCACGGCCATGTCGGCGGCGTCGAACGTCTCGCCTGTGCCGTCCTGCCGGTCCTCGGTGCGCACCAGCATCTCGGGCACGCTCAGCATGGTCAGGGCCACGCCCAGCCGGCCAAAGCCGCCCAGGTGGAGCGCCACGCCCAGGTAGTCGAAGTTGACGTCGGCCAGCCATTCGCTGTGGGAGGCCAGGGCCTCGCCGGTGGTCATCTGCGCCAGCCCCGCCGGGTTCCAGTAGAGCGCCGAGGCGTCGTCCGCCGCCGCAACGAAGGCGCCGCCCATTGCCATCGCGCGGGGTCCCACGCCGATCTGTAGAAACTCGCCCGCCGTGGTGCCCACTTTAGAGACGTTCTGCGCGCGGCAGGGCAGCCCGAGCAGCAGGCCGAGGGCGATCAGAAGCAGCGTGCGTTGCATGGCGCGTGCGGAGTTGGAGGGCATGAACTTGTTCGAACACCTCATTTGATCACGGCGAACCGCCCGATGTGCTCACCGAGGCCGGGCGCCTCTACGTGGTAAAGGTAGATCCCGAAGGCGACGTTCATCCCGTCTTTCGTCACCAGGTCCCAGCTCTCCTGCCCGTTATCCACCCCCGTGTGATGTTCGAGCGTCTGGACGAGCTGGCCGCTGACGGTGTAGATGCGGATGGTGCAGTCGGGCGGCAGGTT
>JAHEMB010000340.1 GCA_024643915.1 Rhodothermaceae bacterium
CGGCCCGGGCAGCGGCGCTATCGGCGCGGGCAGCAGCGCTATCCGCGCGCTCGGCGGCGCGGAGGGCCTTGGCGGCGGCCTCTTCGGCACGGGCAGCGCTGTCCTCTTCGGAGACAGATTCGATCTCACAGGCCGCCAGCAGCCCGGCGACGAGAAGGACTGTCGCGAGCGTCCAAAGGAATCGGGTGGGGTGCTGGAAGAACATCCGGGAGCGGCAAGCAGGAAAAGGGGGGCGGCGAATCGAGCAACTTCGCAACATTACGCTGCCTGCATCGGGCAGGCTTCCCACGAGAGCGGCGAGGATGTAGACAATCGGTAATCTTTCTGTTCAGCCCCTGCCCTTTTCCATTAGGCCAGATTCCTTGCCGCCTTTGCAACCAGTGCCTATCTTCCTCAGTTAGCGAAGCGCGCTATCATTCATCCTATCCCGATCTGACCTTTATGCCTGACGTACCCACCCTCACGCACGTTAACCAGCAGGGCAACGTGCAGATGGTTGACATATCCGACAAAGGCGACTCGGCGCGCACCGCTGTGGCCGCCGGGCGTGTGCTGCTGGGCGAAGAAGCCTTCGCCCTCGTCAAAGAAAACCGCATCCGAAAGGGCGACGTGTTGACGGTGGCACAGATCGCCGGCATCATGGGGGCCAAGCAGACGAGCAAGCTTATCCCTTTGTGCCACGACGTGATGATGAAAGGCGTAGACGTAGCCCTGACACTCAACGACGAGGATCGCGCGGTGGAGATCCGCGCCTACACCAAAACCATCGGCCCGACGGGCGTGGAGATGGAAGCGCTCACCGCCGTCTCTGTGGCTGCCTTGACCGTCTACGACATGTGCAAATCCGTCTCGAAAGGCCTCGAAATCACCGGCATCCACCTGCTGGCGAAGACCGGCGGCCAGGGCGGCGACTACCGCAAGCCGGCCCCTGGTTCTAATTAGCCTGGGGCATCTTGAAGGGCGCGTGTCTACTGATGAAGGTCCTTCTCTGTTCGTCTAAGCAAAATCAATCCTTCTACCTTCGAGAATCGTTTTTCTCCATTCGACATTCAAAACAGCCGTCCTGAGCGCGCAGCAGCCAACCCTCGACCCCCATCCTCATGCCCGAACTCTTCAGCGTAGCCGGCATCATGATCATCGCGGCCGTCGTCTTCGGCCTGATCATGTTTCTCTATTTCATCCCGGTGGGCCTGTGGATCACCGCGTACTTCTCCGGCGTGCGGATCAAGCTCGTGCGCGACCTGGTGGGGATGCGGCTGCGCAAGGTGCCGCCGAACACCATCGTCAAGCCACTTATCACCGCGCACAAGGCCGGTATCTATCTGGATACTCCCCAGCTCGAAGCGCACTACCTCGCCAATGGAGATGTGCAGAAGGTAGTCAACGCCCTCATCTCCGCCGACAAGGCCAACATCGACCTGTCGTTTGAGCGGGCCACGGCCATCGACCTGGCCGGGCGCGACGTGTTCGAGGCTGTGCAGGTTTCGGTCAACCCCAAGGTCATCGAGACGCCGCTGGTGACGGCCATGGCGAAAGACGGCATCCAGGTGCGCGCCCTGGCCCGCGTCACCGTCCGCGCCAACATCGAGCGGCTCGTGGGTGGGGCAGGGGAGGAGACCATCCTGGCGCGGGTGGGCGAGGGCATCGTCACCACCATCGGCTCGGCGACCACGCACAAGATGGTCCTCGAAAACCCGGACATGATCTCCAAAGTCGTCCTCGAAAAAGGCCTCGATACCGGCACCGCTTTCGAGATCCTCTCCATCGACATCGCCGACGTGGACGTGGGCGAAAACATCGGGGCGAAGTTGCAGACGGACCAGGCCGAGGCGGACCTGCGCGTGGCGCGGGCCAAAGCTGAGGAGCGCCGCGCCGCTGCTGTGGCCCACGAGCAGGAGATGCGCGCTGCCGTGCAAGAGCAACGCGCCAGAGTGGTCGCCGCCGAGGCCGAGGTGCCCCTGGCCCTGGCCGATGCTTTCCGCAGCGGCAACCTGGGCGTGATGGACTATTACAACCTCCGCAACATCCAGGCGGACACGCGCATGCGCGAATCCATCGGTGGCACCGGCGAAGAGCACGTCTCGGGAGAGCCGGATCTGTAGGAAACGACGAATCGAGGAAAGGTTGACCCGGAAACACTCGTTGATTCTTCGTCTCTCCGGCTCATCGTCTCGTCCTTTCGTCTCCTCGTCGATACACCCTATTACCGTGCTGTTAAGCCCGGTGGTGGGGCAACGATACAGGGGGCGATCCGCGTCCGTACCACCCTTGCCCCCCGCCTATCATGACGCAGCTTGCCGAGAGGAAGCCCCCGATTTTTATGAGTGAGAGTGCCCCCCAGGTGCGGGAGCGCATTGCCCGCTTCACCACGTTCGTCACCCTCGGCGCGCTCAGCGCCACGCAGGACCTGAGCCGCACCGTCCTGGCCGATGTGGCGGGCGCCGACGCGGAGCTGGTGGCGGAGGAGACGCTGTGCCTGGTGGCGACCATCACGGCCCGCGCCGCCGAGGTGGGGCTGCGCGCCGAGCCGGCGGTGGCCGAAGCCGTCGCGCGTCCCCTCCTCGATCTGCCCTTTACTTACCGCGACTACCTCATCGGCGGCGCCGTGCTGGCGCAGAAAGATCCCGCCCTCCTCGACGCCAACGAGGCCGTCTACCAGCGCTTGCAGCGCAAGGTGGCGTTCTACACCGTCCACTTCCCCGCCGGCCAGTTCCCCGGCCCGCGCGCCCTCGACGATAAGATGGGCCTGTGGATGGGCCGCATTAGCCCCCCGAAGCTGCCCGAGACCCCCACCGAGCGCCTCGCCAAGCTCGACCTTGTCCCGACCCTCCTGACGCACCTCAAGCTCGTTCTCGCCTTCGGCCGGAAGGGCGGCTCGTGAATCGGAGAGACGGGGAGTCGGAGAATGGAAGAATGGAAGAGGAGTTGATTGGTAGGTACGCGTAGTTTCTCCGTCTCCCCGTCTCCCCAACTCGCCCTTCCCGTCAGTTGTGAATTCCCCAAAACGAAGGGGCGCGTTGCGGATAACGCGGCGGCGTGAATGGTATCTTGCATGCTTGCATCGAAAGGAGGCAGGCATCGCTGCTTTTGGGAAAGGCGATGAGCCCGAAGGATACCACAGCCAGCCGAACGCTGACTGCTGAAGACGGACAGCTAGAATCGTATGCGTGTGATTGTTATAGGGGCGGGGGAAGTCGGGTTCGACGTGGCGCGGATGCTGGCGATGGAGCAGCACGACGTGGTCGTCGTCGATCCGGACCCCGAGGCGCTCGGCGACGTGGAGGAACGCCTCGACGTGCTGGCGATCCAGGGCAGCGGCACCTCGGCGGAGATCCTCGAAGAGGCGGGCGTGCGCAAGGCCGACATGCTCATCGCCGTGACCGCCATCGACGAGATCAACATCATCGCCTGCATGATGGCGGACCGGCTGGGAGTGGCCACCACCATCGCCCGCGTGCGCTCGGACGAGCTGACGCACTCGCGCTCGGTTCTCCATGCCGACGACCTCGGCATTAACCTCGTCATCCATCCAGAGGAAAGCGCTGCTTCCGAGGTGGCGCGCCTCATCCGCCGGGCCAGCGCCACCGACGTGCTCACCTTCGCCGACGGCCGCCTGCACCTCGTCGGTATGCGGCTCGACAGCGACTCGGGCGCTGTGGGCAAGACGCTGCAAGACCTCGCCCTCGAAAACCCGGAGATCACCTTCCGCGTGATGGGGATCTCGCGGGGCATCCGCACCATTCTGCCGGGCGGCAACGAGCGCCTGCACAAGAACGATCAGGTGTTCGTGCTGGCCCGCCCCAAGGATATCCCCCACGTGGCGCGCGTGCTGGGCAAAAGCGACCTGCGCATCCAGGAGGTGATGATCCTGGGCGGCACCCAGGTGGGTGCCAAGGTGGCGGCCCAGCTTGGCGAGATCAAGAACATGCGGCTCAAGCTCGTCGAGCCGCAGCGGGAACGGGCCGAGCACCTCGCCGAGACCCTGCGCAACGTCCTCGTCATCCACGGCGATGCCACCGATATCGACCTGCTGGCACGCGAGGGGCTGGGCGAGATGGACGCCTTCGTCGCCGTGACGGACGATGAGGAGTCGAATCTGGTGACGTGCCTGATGGCGAAGCACCTGGGGGTGGGCAAGACAGTGGCACTCCTCTCGAAAGGTGCCTACATCCCCATCAGCCAGAGCATCGGGCTGGACTCTGCGGTGAGCAAGAAGCTGGCCGTCTCGCGCGAGATCCTGCGGTTCCTGCGGGGCAAGCACGTGATGAGTGTGGCGACGATCCACGGGATGGACGCCGAGATCCTGGAGATCGAGGCCAAGCCCCGCGCTAAAGTGACGCGCAAGCCGCTCAAGGAGCTGTCCCTGCCGCGCGGTCTGCTCATCGGTGCCGTCATGAAAGGCCGCGACGTGGAAGTCGCCACGGGCGATACGCACATCGAGCCGGGCGACCGCGCCATCGTCTTCGTCTTGCCGAGCCAGGTGGAGTCGGCGGTGAAATATTTCGACAAATGAGGTTGATGGTTCTCGGTTGACGGTTTTCGGCTTCTTTCGAGGCGCCCGAACCGTCAACCGACAACCGGCAACTGACAACCACTATGGTCCTCAACCTCAAAGCCGTACTCAGCACGCTCGGCGCGCTGCTTTTCTTTCTGGGAGTAGCCCTCCTCGCGCCGATGGGCGTCGGGCTGTTCTACGGGGAGGCGGCGTGGTGGAGCTTTGCCGTGTCCGCTTTCATCGCGTTTGCCCTCGGTGGGGCGTCGTGGTATTACCTGGGTGGGGCAGGGCTCAACCGGGAGCAGGAGCTGGGCATCCGCGAGGGGTTCACGATTGTGGCGCTGGCGTGGCTGGTGCTCTCGCTCATCGGGGCGTTGCCGTTTGTGATCGGCGGGGTGCTCACCTCTTACACCGACGCCTTCTTCGAGACGATGAGCGGCTTCACAACGACGGGCGCCACCATTCTGGGGGGGGCGGCCAACCCCAACATCGAGGAGATCCCCAACGCGCACCTGTTCTGGCGCAGCCTGACGCATTGGCTCGGCGGCATGGGCATCATCGTGCTGACGCTCGCCATCCTGCCCATCCTGGGCGTGGGCGGCATGCAGCTCTTCAAGGCCGAGGTGCCGGGCCCGTCGGCGGACAAGCTGACGCCGCGCGTGCGCGAGACGGCCAAGCGCCTGTGGCTGATCTACGTC
>JAHEMB010000341.1 GCA_024643915.1 Rhodothermaceae bacterium
AAACCCCCTTCGCCGCCTCGAAGAAATCCCGCTCCTGCTGCGACTTGAAGAGGCTGAGCCTAAGGTCCTCGCCGCCGGGAGCGCTCTCGAACAATTCGGCCGTCTCAGCCTGGGCGTGCGCCATACGTGCCTGCGCCGCCGGGCCGTGCCGCGCCAGCACGGCGGCGCACCAGGGATGCTCCGGACAGAAGCGCGCGTAACCCGCTGCTGCCTCGGGCCGGTCTTCGTGCAGCGCCACCAGCCGCACCACCACCTCCTCGAACCGCGCGTCCGGCAGCACAAAAAGGCCACCCGTGTGAAGTAGAAAGAGCTTCTCCAACTCCGCGCCCGCCCCTGCGTCCGGCCCCGCGAAGAAAGCGTTGAGCAGCACGTCCGCCGCTCGGCGCAGAAGGGGGTCCCGGGCCACCTCGGCGTGATGGCGGTGCAGCACGTCCAGCCCTTCGGCCCACTGCTCCGCGTAGGCGAGGCGGTAGAGGGTTTCAGGGTCGAGATGGGTGGCGGTAGTGATCATAAATAACAGCCATCAGAGCGTGCGAAGAATTGGGGGAAGATACGGAACGCTGGAGAGTCCCGATAAATCGGGATGAGCGGAGAGCGGGGTGCAAAGATCGATCCTCCATCCGCCTCCCGTCACACCTGTAAATTTTCCTCGAAACAGAAGCAACCCGCTCTTCCCCGCTAACCTTTTTTCAGACCCATCGTCAAGCCGGGGCGGTGCCACAGGGGTGCCCGTTCTTCAGGCGGGCGCCCACTTCTATTCGGCTCCTGCGCGGCACCTTGCAACGGCTTTCCCGAAGGGTTGAGGCCACAGGCGGGAGCAGCACTTTAACATAGATCGAGGTGCCGATATGACGCGCATCGACGAGATCGCCCCGGGCCTTTACCGCATCAGCACGATGCTGCCGGGCCAGGCGATCAGCTTTAACCAGTTCCTCATTGACGACGAGCGGCCCGCCCTTATCCACACGGGCATGCACCAGTTGTACGACACGGTGCGGCGGGCCATCGCGCAGATCCTCGATCCGAAGCGGCTGGCCTACGTGGTGGTGCCCCACTTCGAGGCGGACGAGTGCGGTGGGATGGGCCGGTTCGTGGCGGAGGCGCCCGAGGCCGTGCTCGTCTGCAGCGATACCGGGGCGCAGGTGAACCTGGGCGGGTGGGACTACAGCGGGCCGGTGCAAGGCGCGCGCGAGGGCGATGTGATCGACCTCGGCAGCCACCGCCTCTGTTTCCTGGAGACACCGCACGTCCATCACTGGGACTCCATGATGATCGTCGAGGAGGCCACACGCAGTCTCTTCCCCGCCGATCTCTTCCTCCAGCCCGGCGAGCAGCCGCCCGTGGTGACGGAAAACCTGGGGATCGAGATGTGCGCCGTCTACCGCGAGGTCGGCATTTTCCCCGCCCGTAAGCCCGTTCTCGACGTGGCCGACCGGTTCGACGAACTCGACCTGGCGTGGGTCCACCCGATGCACGGCGGCAGCCTGCCCGCCGCCGTGGCGCAAGGCTATATGGCCGCCCTGCGCACCGAACCCTTCACCTTTGCCGGGAAGCTCTTCGGCCGGCCCCTGCCCGCCTACCGCGCCGAGGACACTGTGCTGGCCTACTAACGCTCTTGGTCAGGCGTCAAACCCTACGCTCCAACTTCCAGAGGGTGCTGCAATGGCTCTCGGAAGTTGGAGCGCGGCTTTTGACGCGGGCGCTGGAATGCAACGCGTCAGCTATTTCGAGGGCGCCGGGGGAAACCGCAGGGGCGGGCGACCATTTGCCCTTCTTTTCTTCTCCCTCGCGCCCCGGCCACGCTCGGCAACACCCTCGGCGGCGTTCTATTGGTGGCGATCCTCAACTACGGCCAGACCAAGGAGCGCCGCCTGACCGAGCATGAGCCCCTCTCCTGGCGCGCCTGGCTCCTCGGCAACTTGCACTGATTGAGCGTCGGGGAATAGGAGAGTCGAGGAATCGAAGCTATGCTCCACGCACAACACGCGTCGTCTCGTCGTCTCAATCTCCGACTTTCCCTTTCCCTCAGTCCCCAGCGGGGGTGGCGCGGATAGCTTGCAGGTAGATCTTTTCGCCGCGTAGTTGGGGGAGGGCCTCCTCGGGCAGGCGCCAGGCCGTCAAGTCGCGGCCCGTAGGAACAGGACGAACGATGCCCTTCAGGTCCCAGCGCTCCCCGGTCTGGAGGCGCGTGCCCGCCGGCAGGGCCAGCCGGCTGACGACCACGAAGAGGCGCTCCGCGTCATTACCGGCCCAAAACGAGAAGGCTGTTACCGCCTCCTGCACCGTCACATTCTTCAGTTCCACTTCCCGGTCGCTCAGGTCGGCACCGCCCCGGGCCAGACGAGCCAGGTCAGTAACGACTGAGGTGGTCACCTCGGGGGAGGTAGCGGCAGGCGCAGCCTCGTCCGGCGCTTCGTTCGCCCGGCAGCCGCCGAGCAGCAAGCCGGGCACCAGAAGCAGCGGCAGGTGACGGGCAGCAAAGCGCAGCATGATGTTTCGGAGTTTATTCTCGATAGAGCTTCCTCTGGCAATGGAGGGCGGATGCAGAGGTTCCAGGGGCAGCTTGAACAAGTGATTTGTGCAAGAAGTGACGGCGCATGTCTGAGCGACGACCGATACCTTCGCCCCTCTCCTTGCTCTCCGCCGCCCGTGCTCCGAACTTTCTGAAAATGATGGGCCGGATGCGTTGCGTTTGACGCGCCCGCCTGCTTTTATTTAGGGAAGAGTTCTTTTCTTCCTATCCAGGGATAAAAATGCGCGCTTCGTACCTGCTGGTATTGATCGGATTCCTGCTTCCGTTGACCACTGCCGCCCAGCCAGCGGGGCACCTCGCGGGGGTGGTGACGGACGGCGACGGCGCACCGCTGGCTGGCATCAACGTCGTCCTGCATCAAACATCGATGGGCGCAGCGACGGGGGCGGACGGCCTTTACACCATTCCCCGTGTGCCGCCGGGGCGCTACACGCTCGTCGCCTCGGGTGTGGGGTACCGGGCGCAGCGCCGATCCATTGCCGTGCAGCCCGGCGACACCCTCACCCTCGATTTCACCTTCGACGAGGTGAGCATCTTGCTGGAAGAGGTGGAAGTGGTGGGGCGGCGGGCCACCACCTACACGAGCGCCTACACGTTCGCCGCCACCAAAACCGCCGCCGCTCCGCTCGACGTGCCCCAGGCCGTCTCGACAGTGACCAAAGAGTTGCTTGATGACCGGCAGGCGTTCGGCCTGCCCGAGGTGGCGAGGAACGTCAGCGGTGTGACCCTGAATGCGCCCTACAACGACCTGAGCGTGCGCGGCTTCCGCAGCCACACCGGCGCGAGTGCCAGCGGCTACCGCCTCATCAACGGGCTGCGCGCCGGCCTCGACTATTTCTCGAACCCGCTCCTGGTGAACGTGGAGCGCGTGGAGGTACTCAAAGGCCCCGGCGCGGCCCTTTACGGCGGCATCAACCCCGGCGGTGCCGTCAACCTGGTGACGAAAAAGCCGCTTCCCGAGGCGCGGCAGGCAGTCCTTTTCGGCGCGGGCAGCTTCAACACGCTCCGCACCGCCCTCGACGTGACGGGGCCCCTCGGGCGGGCCGGTGCCCTCCTCTACCGCCTCAACGTCGGCTTCGAACGCAGCGACACCTTCCGCGACTTCAACGACCGCACCGCCTTCGCCGTCGCCCCCACCGTCACCTTCGCTCCGACCGAGCACACCACCCTCAACGCCGAACTCGTCTACAGCCGCTTCGACGGTTTCCTGGATCGCGGCCTCGCGGTGCCCGGTCAGGACCTAGGGGCCGCCGATGTGGCGCTCTCCCTCTCGCAGCCGAGCGACTGGTACCGCGTTGCAGACCTCTACCTGCACGCCTCCCTCAGCCACCGCTTCACCGACGCCCTCGCACTCAACCTGGCCTACCTCCGCTATGACTGGAACGAGGACTTGGGCGAGCACCGCACGCTCAACCGCTGGTTGGACGACGGCACACAGCTCGTCAGCGCCATGCGCTACTGGGAACGCCTCGACCAGACCCAGACCGACCACCTGACGGCCTTCCTCACCCTGCGCCAGCGCACTGGAAGCGTGAACCACGAACTCGTCGTGGGCGCCGACCTGATCCGCTTCTACACGGACGGCGGCACGGTGTGGGAGGCCCGCACGAAGAAAGTCTTCACCGAACGCGAAGTGACCACCGCCGAAGGCGAGACGATCACCGTGACCGAGGTGAAAGAAGAGCCGCTCACGTTTGATCTGCGCAACCCCGTCTACCGCCATCGAGGCAACGACATCGCCAACTACGTTTTCCGTCAGAACCGTGACGTGGGAGACCGGGAGGACGCCTACCGGACACTCGGCCTTTACCTTCAGGATCAGGTGCAACTGACGGCCTGGATGAAGGCGCTCGTCGGCCTGCGTTACGAGCTCTACCGCGACCAGACCGACTGGACCCTCCCGCCCGAGGCCGAGGCCCTCGACCAGCAAATCTTCGTCCCGCGCTTCGGTCTCGTAGCGAACCTGACCGAGCGCATCCGCCTCTACGGCAACTACACACGCGGCTTCACGCCCCTCGCGCCGGTCTTCGTCTACCGCCCTGAGTTGTATCGCCCGGACGGCCAGGCCACGCCTTTCGAGCACGAGACGAGCCGGCAGGTGGAGGCTGGGGCGAAGGGCGCGTTCCTGGACCGCCGCCTCGTCGCCACCCTCGCCCTCTTTCACATCGTCAAGGAGAACACGCTCGCGCCGACAGGCGAGACGAACAGCCTGGGCAACGAGGTGCTGGCGCAGTTCGGCGAGGTGGTGTCGAAGGGCATTGAGGCGGAGGTGGTGGGGCGGGCCGCGCCCGGCCTCAGCCTGAGTCTGAACTACGCTTACAACCCGACCGAGATCGTTGAAGCTGAGGACGAGGCGGAGGAGGGGCTGCCGCTCTTCGGGGCGGCGGAGCACGCAGCGGGCCTGTGGGCGAAATATCAGGTGGACAGGGGTGCGCTACGCGGCTTCGGCGTGGGCCTGGGGATGGATCACGTGGCCTCCCGGCGGCAGCGCTTCGCCTCGCGTGACCTGGCGTCGCGCCAGCCCTTCTTCGCCCGGTGGCCGGCCTACACCGTCGTCGATGCAGCGCTTTATTACCACGTCGATCAGGTGCGGCTGGCTCTCAATGCCAACAACCTTTTCGACCGGCGCCATTGGATCGGCGGCTTCGACTTCCTCCAC
>JAHEMB010000342.1 GCA_024643915.1 Rhodothermaceae bacterium
AGGCCGAGGCGGGTCTGGCCTTCGAGGACCTGACGGAGCCCCTGCTGCTGCCTGAGGACGCCGCTGTGCCGCCGGGCCGCTACGCGTTCGCCGGCCTGCAACTGGGCATCAGCCCCGGCGATGCCAGCCTGCTTCGGACGAGCGCCAACGTTGGCGCCGGCGGTTTTTACGACGGCTGGCAGGCGAGCCTCAGCCTTTCGCCCGTCTGGAACCTGTCGCGCTACCTGGAGCTGAGCGGGCGTTACGAGTTCAACCATGTTCGCTTCCCGGATCGGGACCAGCAGTTCGAGGTGCACCTGGCGCGGCTGCGGGCCCAGGTGGCGCTCAACACCCACGTCTCCACGAGCGTCTTTCTCCAGTACAACAGCGCCGCCGACCTGGTTGTCGCCAACGTTCGGTTCCGGTACAACTTCCGCGAAGGCAACGACCTGTGGATCGTCTACAACGAGGCACTCAACACGGACCGCCGCCGTGCTGCCCCCGTGCTGCCCTTCACCGACAACCGCGCCGTGCTGCTGAAGTACACCTATACGTTCGCGCTGTGAATCGGCGAGGCCGGGAATGGCTGATGCTGTCGCTCCTTCGCTCGCTCAAAAGGGGAGGCGCCTGGGGAGAACGGCGTGCCCTATATAGGGGACAACGTGCGCAGCCTTCAGGCGATCCTGCATGTCGTTGCTGTCGTTGCTGTCGTTAGGCGTTGTGCGGGGGTGTGGGGTATAAGCTTGGAGAGCAAGGGGCTAGAGCAGGGCAGCGTTCCTGCGGCAGCTTCCGCTGCCTTCTCGGAGCCGTGAAGCCGGAGCATGCGAAAGAGATGCTCCCGTCAAAATTCGCAATTACCGACGCAAATCTTTTTTATACTTGCGTCGTCGTTTCTTCTGCCAAACAAATTTAGTAAAGCGAACATGTTACGCAAAGCCGAACACGCTCTTCTTGCTTGTGCCCTCCTTTTCACGCTGGCGGCCACGCCGGCCCAAGCGCCTCGCCAGGGGCACAGCCCGGCGCTCGCCTCGGCAGATGGTCCGTTTGGAGGCGGGGCGCCCTCGCCTTTCCAGGTCCTGGTGCCCATTGCCAACGACGATGCCTACACGGTGATCGAAGGGCGGGAGTTGGAAGTGAATGCCGACGATGGCGTGCTCGACAACGATACCGGTGCCAACGCAGCCATCCTGAACACACCGCCTACAAATGGGACCGTAGCTCTCCACTACGACGGCTCCTTCATCTACAATTCGGCGCCGGGCTTTACCGGGCCCGCCACCTTTTCCTACTTCGCCCAGGATGCGGACATGACGCCCGAACAGTTCATCATTAATGAGGGTGATTCGCAGGCCGGTGTCACGATTTCGGCCAACATCCCTCTTTTGGGCAACAGTACCGATACGGAGTCCTCCGGTATCAGCGGTACGATTACGGCTAACGTGCAGCCCAACGCGGCGCCCTTCAGCCAGATCCAAGTGACAGGTCTCGACGTGACGACGACGGAGGATTCGCGCATCGCGCTTGGCTTTAGCAATGCCGACTCGCTCATCATCACGGCCGCAGCCGGCGCGATCAGACTCACGCTGGATCCGCCGGGGTCCTCGGCGTCGGTCTCCGGCGGTAGCTTCTCGCTGAATGACCTTATGCTGCGTATCAGTGGGACGGCCACCGTCATGGGCACCGGTCAGTTTTCGCAGTTCAACGACACACAGAGCCTCGATACCACCGCTCCCGTGTCGCTCGGCGGTACCATCTCGCAGAACAACGGCGATCTTACCCTGACGGTCCCCTTCTCCATTACCGAATCGGTGTCCGAGGGCGCCATAAGCGTCAACTTCACGCTCTCCGGTAACATCGTCGCCATGGGCGATACCCGGCCCTTCACCAACAGCGCTGCGCCGGCTACGGTCACGATCACCGTCATTCCGGACGAGCCGCCCGTGGCGGAGGCCGACGGCTACACGGTGGAGGAAGATAACACGCTGGAGGTGAATGCCGCGAACGGTGTGCTGGCCAACGACAGCGACCCCGAAGGCGAGACGCTGACGGCTACCGTGGTGGATGAGCCCGAGAACGGTACCCTCACCCTGAACGCAAACGGGTCTTTTACCTATGAGCCCGACGCCGACTTCAACGGCGATGATTCGTTCACCTACACAGCTTTCGACGGGCTGAAGACCTCGGAGCCGGTAGCGGTCACGATCACGGTGGAGAGCGTCAACGATGCCCCGACGGCCGCCGAGATCACCGAGCCTGACGGGGGCGCTACCCTCCTCATTACTGAGGAGAATGAGGGAGACACGTTCGCCGTCGTTTGGACCGAGTCTGAGGATCCCGATGGCGACGAGGTCGAATACACGTGGCAACTCTCCACCAATGAGGATTTCACGGCCGGGGCCGCCAAGCGCCTCAAGGAGGTGCTCATCAGCGAGGACACGGGCACCGACACCCGCTTCGAGACGACGCTCGGCGCGCTTGATGCCCTGCTGGAGGCCGAGGGAGTAGAGCCGGGCCAGAGCCTGACCCTCTACCACCGCGTGCTCAGCCGCGACGGCATCGATACCACCGCCAGCGAGGTTCTTGAGATCACGGTGGAGCGGGACATGGTGGTGGTCGGTACCGAGGACGGCGAGGAGCTGCCGACCGCGTTTGCGGTGGATCAGAACTACCCTAACCCGTTCAACCCGGAGACCGTGATTGCCTACGCCCTGCCGAAGGCCGCAGAGGTAGTGGTGCGGATCTACGACGCAGCGGGCCGCGAAATAGCGATCCTTCGCGAGGGAGTGAAGGCGGCGGGCCGCTACGAGGTGCGCTTTGACGGGCAGGGCCTGCCAAGCGGCATCTACCTCTACCGCCTCGAGGCAGGCGACTTCTCTGCCACAAAGGAGATGATTCTGGTCAAGTAGAGCCTCTCAGTGCACTGACAAGTGGATAGTGATGGCTGAATGTGGTCAGTCGGTTTCCTGCCCAGGCGCGGGAGCGCGACGTAGCGGTGCTACGGCAAGCGACCGCAACGCCGGCAGGGAGACGGAGGGGCGCGCAGAACCCCTCACGATGCGCTTGTCAGAGCACTCAGAGCCTGGTTGTGAATACGGAGAAGCGAGAACGGATGTGCAGCGCGAGCCCCCGGCTTGTGGCGGGAGCCGGGCGAGGGGCCGCATCTTAAAGCGGGGGCAACCGCGCCTTGCAAGGAGCTTGCTCTGGGTCCCCGCTCAGCAACGCCTGCGCGATTTCGCCATGATGCGCGGTGCGACGCGCAAGCCGGCGGCGGACGCTTTTGCTATCCCCTTGCGGAAGCGCGCTTCTTCTGGAAAAGGATTGATAACGTGAAGGAGCTTGTCCTCATCGTGTGCGCCGCGCTCTTCGTCACCGTCTCGGCGGCGCAGGACCACCACGGCATGCACCACGGCCCGGCCGACAGCAGCAGCGGCGCGGCAGCCTGGCGGATGCCGCCGATGGACCCGAGCATGCCGATGATGCCCGGCCTGGGCGGCGCGGTGCCCGTCGTCGAGCCGTTCATGCCCGGCGGCGGAATGCAGGCGGCAATGTTTCCCGAGGCGCGCCCCCGCGAACTCGCCGAGTTGGCCGACGGCGACACCCTCGCCCTCGAAGCCTCCCTCGTGCGGCGGACGATCCGGGGCAAGCCGCTCGTCATGTACGGCTACAACGGGCAGATCCCCGGCCCGCTCCTCAAGGTCGAGCAAGGCGCTACCATCGTCGTCCTGTTCAAGAACAACATCGAGTTGCCGACGACGGTGCACTGGCACGGCCTCCGCCTCGACAGCCGCTTCGACGGCACGCGCCTTGCCCAGGCCCCCGTCATGCGCGGCGAGACGTTCACTTACGAGGTCTTTTTCCCCGACGCGGGCGTCTACTGGTACCACCCGCATATCCGGGAGGATATCCAGCAGGACCTGGGCCTCTACGGCAACATGCTCGTCCGCGCCCCTTTGCCCGATTACTACGGCCCCGCCCACCGCGAGGAGGCGCTCATCTTGGACGACCTGCTGATGGACGCCAACGGCCCTCTCCCGTACGGTAAAGACGCGAGCGTCCACACCCTCATGGGCCGCTTCGGCAACGTGATGCTGGTTAACGGCGACCCGGCCTACCGGATGGAAGTGAAGCGGGGCGAGGTGGTGCGGTTTTTTCTCACCAACGTCGCCAACGCACGCACCTTCAACGTCGTCTTCGGCGGGGCGCCCGCCAAGCTTGTCGCCAGCGATGTGAGCAAGTTCGAGCGCGAGGCATGGGTGGGTAGCGTCCCTCTCGCCCCGGCCGAGCGGTACACCGTCGAGGTGAAATTCGACACGCCGGGCGAGGTGGCCATCACCAATTCGATCCAGGCCATCAACCACTTCCGAGGCGAGTTCTACCCCCACGTCGACACGCTCGCCCTCGTCACCGTGCTGGACGAGCCGCCAGCGGAGGATCTCTCCGAAGCCTTCGAGACGCTACGGGAGAACGAAGACGTGCAGCGCGACCTCGCCGCCTTCCGTCCGCACTTCGACCGCCCCGTCGATCACCGCCTGGATTTGGGGGTGCGGGTGAAGGGGCTGCCGGTGCCCATCGTGCGGGCCATGGAGATCGACACGCTCTACGTGCCGCCGATGGAGTGGAACGACGCCATGCCCATGATGAACTGGCTCTCCACCGGCAAGCAGGTCACCTGGATCCTCCGCGACGCCGCCCTCGACAAGGAGAACATGGACGTCCACTGGCATTTCCGGCAGGGCGACGTGGCGAAGATCCGACTCTTCAACGACCCGAAATCCTTTCACCCGATGAACCACCCCATCCACGTTCACGGCCAGCGGTTCCTGGTGCTGGAGATGGATGGCGTGCCCAACACGAACCTCGTGTGGAAGGACACCGCCATCGTCCCCGTCGGCTCGACGATGGACATCCTGGTGGATTTCTCGAACCCCGGCGACTGGATGCTCCACTGCCACATCGCCGAGCACCTCGAAGCCGGTATGATGCTGCACTTCACGGTGGAGAAAGGCGCAGGCACGGAGTAGCGGACGGTGAAACGTGAAACGTGAGGGTGCTTTGCTTCAACGTCTCGGTAAGGCATCCTCACCCCGATAAACAGCATCGGGGCAGGCTCCTCACACTTCACCCCAGTCGGACGGGCAGCTCGCGGACGGGCTGGCCGGTGAGGGCGAGGAGCGCGTTGGCTAGGGCCGGGGCCACGGGCGGCACG
>JAHEMB010000343.1:0-2212 GCA_024643915.1 Rhodothermaceae bacterium
GCTCGCCATCACCAACTGCCTCAACTTCGGCAACCCGTACAAGCCGGAGGTGTACTGGGGCTTCAAGGAGGCCGTCGGCGGCATGGGCGACGCCTGCCGGGCGCTCGGCACGCCCGTCACGGGGGGCAACGTCTCGTTCTACAACGAGAACCCCGAAGGCGCCGTCTTCCCCACCCCCACCATCGGCATGCTGGGCCTCGTCGAGGACGTCGAGCAGCACACCACCACCGCCGACTTCAAGCAGGCCGGCGACGTGATTTTCCTCCTCTCCCCTGCCGCCTGGCAGCACCGCGACGACCTCGGCGGCTCCGAATACCTTGCCGCCCTCCACGGCACAACGGCCGGCGATGCGCCGCACTTCGACCTGGAGGAAGAAAAAGCTGTGCAAGAGGCGCTGCTGCATCTGATCCGCGCCGGACTCGTTCAGAGCGCGCACGACATCTCCGATGGCGGCCTCGCCGTCTGCCTCGCCGAATCCGTGCTTTTCTCCGCCTCGCTCGGCGCCGAAATCGAAGTGGAAACCGTTGACCTGCGCCTCGACGCCCTCCTCTTCGGCGAAGCGCAGAGCCGCATTGTTTTCTCCGCGGCCGCCGCGAATGCCAACGCGGTGCAGCAGGCCCTCGCCGGCTTCCCCGTGCAGGCCGCCCGCCTCGGCACCGTCACCGCCAACGGCAGGCTGCTTCTGGCGATAGACGGTAGCCCGGTCGTCGATCTGCACCGAGAAACGCTGGCCGAACCGTACGATGGGGCCATTACGGGCATGATGGACCGATAGGGCGAGCCATTGAAGCGGCGACGAAAAGAGGCCCGCCAGCCTTCGACTTTTCGATATCGTAACATGGGGCGCGCCGTCCGCAACCCATCGTCCAGCCGCGGGGGCACCTATGTAACCTATCCGATGGAAAAGAAACAGAAGGGCCATCAAGGCGGTAAGCTTTGGTGCTTTAACCTGAAATAACGAGACAACCATAAAGGAGGACACCTATGGCTCTCCAAGTAACGGACGCCAACTTTAAGGACGAAGTGCTCAACGCCGACCAGCCGGTGCTCGTCGATTTCTGGGCCGCGTGGTGTGGCCCGTGCCGCATGATCGCCCCCACCATTGAGGAGCTTTCGGGCGAGTTCGATGGCAAAGCGAAAGTGGCAAAGATGGACGTCGATCACAATCCGCAGACGCCCATGCAGTACGGCATCCGAAGCATCCCCACGTTGCTGTTCTTCAAGGACGGCCAGGTGGTGGATCAGCTCATCGGCGCCGTCTCTAAGAAGGCGCTCACGGACAAGTTGAACGACCTCGTCGCCCAGCCGGCGTAACCAGCAGCGCGACCGTTTCGAATGACGCATGCGTTCACCTACCGTCCTTCGAAGCTTTCGACATAGAACCCGGAGAAGACGAGGTGGCCCCTCGCTTCTCCGGGTCTTTTTTAGGCTGATCCGGCGTGCGTAATTGGTGGTCCTTTGGCGGCTGCTGCCAATACTGTTGCGCCGGAAGAATCGACGGACCACAGCACGCGAAGCGAGCGTACCACGGACAACAGCCACCCCAGGGAGCGTACAAAGATGGAAAAAATCATACAGCAGAACGGCATGCCTGACCGCTCCGCCTTCGAGGGCCTTGATCTCTCCGATGCCGAGCGGCGGCAGGTGGTCATCATCGGCACCGGCCCGGCGGGGCTTACGGCGGCGCTCTACAGCGCCCGCGCCAATCTCGACCCGCTCGTATTGCAGGGGCCGGAGCCCGGCGGCCAGCTCATCACTACCACCGACGTGGAGAATTATCCCGGCTACCCGGACGGCATCCTCGGGCCGGAGATGATGATGGATTTCCAGAAGCAGGCCGAGCGCTTCGGCGCGGAGTTGCGCTACGGCACCGTCACCGCCGTGGATTTCGCCGACCGCCCGTTCCACCTCCTCGTGGATGGCGAAACACCCATCCTGGCCGAGACCGTCATTATCTCCACCGGCGCCTCGGCCCGCTACCTCGGCCTGGAGAACGAGAAGCGGCTCCTCGGCCACGGCGTCTCGGCCTGCGCCACCTGCGACGGCGCTTTCTTCCGCGACGTCGAAGTGGCCATCGTCGGCGGCGGCGACACGGCGATGGAGGAGGCGCTCTTCCTGACGCGCTTCGCCTCGAAAGTCTACGTCATTCATCGCCGCAGCGAGTTGCGCGCTTCGAAGATCATGCAGGAGCGCGCCTTCGCCAACGAGAAGA
>JAHEMB010000343.1:2222-5179 GCA_024643915.1 Rhodothermaceae bacterium
CCCGGACTCGACCTATACGAACGTGCCCGGCGTCTTCGCCAGCGGCGATGCGCAGGACCACGTCTACCGGCAGGCGGTCACCGCCGCCGGCACCGGCTGTATGGCCGCGATCGATGCCGAGCGCTTCCTTGCCGAGCACGGCGCCATCGATGGGCAGCGCACCGAGACGGAGTACCACGCCGCCGAAGCCGTCAATGGCGACGAGCAGGAGGTGCTGACAGAAAAAACCGGCTGACCTCGGATTGCGAAAATGCTGTCCGTTGCGGCGACGGGCGGCACGGGCGGGCGCGCACGGGCGTTGGAAGAGGCATCCGTTCCGCTTATCCATGCCCTCTCATGCCGCTCCCCCGTTTCCGTCTGCTCGCCCTCATACTGACCGTTGTGCTGTCTTTCGGCGTGGGCTGTGAGATCGAGACGGGTGGTGAGGAAACCCCGGCCCCACCCGGCGACGTCCCCGCTACGACGAACGAAGCCGCCCCCGCCCTTTCCAGCAGCACCGACGCCGCTCCCTTCGACACGTCCCGCGACGGGCGAACCGTAGCCGCCCGCATTGAGGACGCCATGGTCGCCGCCGCCGTCCGAAAAGCCCTCGTCGATACCGCCAACCTGCGCCTTTTCGACTTTGAGGTAGACGTTCGGGAAGGCATCGTCCGCTTGCGCGGCGACACGGTGGAGACCGCGGAACAGCTCGCCCTGGCTACCGACATCACGCGCGGCGTGGAGGGCGTGCGGGGCGTGACCAACGAGCTAGCCGCGCTGGAACGGCCCGCCGATACCACCGCCGGCCAGGCTACTCCCGCCCCCTCCGAACAAGCGCTTCCCGAGAAGAAGGAATCGGCAACCTATCATACCGTCAAGCGCGGGGACACGCTGGGGGCTATCGCGAAACAATACGGCGTTACGGTAGAGGAAGTCCGACGCCTGAACGACACGTCGCTCGGCACCCTCCGGCCAGGGCAGAGACTTCGGGTTAAATAGGTGATCTCGCAGGTGCCGGCAACGAAAAAAGGGACACCCTTCATGGATGCCCCTTTTGTCTATCGTAGGATGTGCGACGCTAGCTCGCCTGTCCGTTCTCGAAAACCTCCTCAACGGGGATGATCTTCACCTTCTCCAGCTTGATGTCGAGCCGGTAGCTTTGGATGATCCCATCTTCCGCCATCACATCGTCCGGTTTGGGCGCGTCGTAGGTGATGGGCGAAGCCTCGTTCGAGACGAGCTTTTCGGCCAGCGCCTCGGCCTCCGGCGCGATGAAGACGATCTCCATGTTCTCCGTTTGCAGATGCGCGCGGATAGCCGCGTTCACGTCTTCGAGCGTCAGGCTTCTTAGCTCCTCACGGATGTATTCGTTGAAATTCGGGATGCCGTAGTAACGGCTGTCCAGCGCGTAGCCAAGCTGCTGGTCCTGGCTCTTTGTCAACACGTTGACGAACTTCAGCAGGAAGTTGCGGGTGGCCTCGAACGCCTCCTCAGTCATCCCCTCCTCGATCAGCCTATCCAACTCGTAGAGCGTGGCGCGCAGGGCGAAGTGCGCCTGCTCGGGGCGGACGGGGCGGATCCAGAGTTGGAAGATCTGCTGCTGCCGCCCGAGGTTGGGATCAGGGTGGAACTGGAACATGCCGCGCGGGAAATACTCGATGTAGGCATAGTCGCCGTAGTTCATCCCCCGGAGGGCACGCAGCCGCTGGTAGAGGTAGCTGTTAGACGACCGGTGCTCGCCGAAGTAGGAGCGGGCCAGCCACAGCGCCGCGAAGTCTTCGTGCGCCCGGTTCACCTCGATGGGGAAGCCAATGGAGAGGGCGGCGGCGCGTGTGTTCTTCTCCACGAGCGTCACCTCCAGCCCATCCGGCATCTCCGGCGTAGGCAGCGCGAGGCGCGAAAGCGTGCCCACGGGCAGCGTCGCCGCATCCCGCTTCACTTTCTGGACGAACGCATCGGGCACGTCGCCCGCGAGACCGAGAATAAGGTTGGCCTGTGTGTAATGGTCGCGGTAGAACGCCTGCACGTCGGCAAGCGTAAGTACCTCGATCGCCTCTACGTGGCCGAGGTTGAGGTGGCCGTACGGATGGCTCTCGTAGATCTGCTCGTACAGCACCTCCTTGCCCAGCTCCTCCTCGTTGTTGCCGCGCAGGTTCACGCGGATGTCGTTGACAAGCTGGCTCTTAACGCGCTCGAAGTCCGCCTGCCGCCAACCCGGGCTCAGTAGCTGGCCGGAAATCACGTCGTAGTACGCCTGGAGGTTGTCGCGGTGGGTGGCGCCGCCGAAGACCGTCATCTCCTTATCGACCTGGGCGCCGAAGCCGGCGGCGAGAGGGAACAGCTTCTGCTGGATCTCCTCGTAGCTCATCGCCTGGCTGCCGCCGTTGGCGATCATGCGGGCCGTCAACTCGGCCAACCCTTCTTTGCCCGCTGGATCATTCGCAGCGCCCGCGTTAAAAAGCAGGCGAAAGTTGATCACCGGCGAGCTGTTCTGCATCACGAGGGTTTCCACCTCCGCGGCCGCTGTTTCCTCCGGCATGCGCGCATCGACCGAGCCGGTCTTGCTGTCCACCGCCGGCAGGGCCTCATCCGCAAGCGTCACCACCACCATCCGGTTGTCGGTGAAATACGTGTTGGCTTTCTCTTGCAGCAGCTCCGGCGTCACACTCGCATACAGGCCGTAGACGCGATTGATCGTCTCCACCTCGCGCGTGAGGGCCACGTAGGGCGCCACAATGGAGGCAATCGTCTCGCTGTCTTGTAGGCTGTTCGCCAGGCCGTACCGGAGGTTGCTCTTGATGTCGTTCAACCGTTTCGCCGCCACAGCATCAGCGCGCAGGTCAGCGAGGGTCTGCTGGATCTGGTCGCGGACGTACCACACGTCGGCGGGGTCTTTCACCTGGGCTGCCACGGTCAGCAGCATCGGGTCCTTGCGGTCGGGGAAGTAGGACCACAGCTCCTGCACTTTCTGCTCCTTC
>JAHEMB010000344.1:0-2659 GCA_024643915.1 Rhodothermaceae bacterium
CGCCTTCGGGGGGATGCCGGGCTACCTGATCTCCTACGCGAATCCCATCCCGCAAATCGACGACCTGCCCGGCCTGCTGCGGAAGATCATCTGGCCGTCGTCGCACTTTATCTTCCTCCTCGTCGGCGTTTACCTGCTCGTCTTTTTCCTCACACGCGACAAGCTCGGCGGCGTCCTGGCGGCGTGTGCGTACGGCCTCACGACCTACCTCTCCATCATCCTCGCTGTGGGGCACAACACCAAATTTGTCGCGCTCTGTTTTGCGCCGTGGCTGGTGCTGGCCTTCGCCTACGCGCTGCGCAAGCCGAAACTCCTGTCGGGGCTGCTCTTTGCCGTTGCCCTCGCCGCCAATCTGCAAGCAGGGCACGTACAGATCACCTATTATGTGGCGTTTCTGCTGGGCATCTGGTGGGTAGTAGATGGCGTCGGCGCCCTCCGGCATGGGCGTCTCCAGCCTTTCGGCGCAGCGACAGGCTGGCTGGTGTTGGGGGCCGTCCTGGGCCTGCTGATGGTAGCGTTCCCTTACCTCACCTACGCCGAGTACAAAGCCTTCAGCATCCGGGGCGCGGCCACCGGCGGGGCGGCGGGCGGCCTCGACCTGAGCTACGCGATGGCCTGGAGCCAGGGGCCGGGCGAGCTGCTGACGCTCCTCATCGCCGATGCTTTCGGGGGCGGCGCCCCGCTCTACTGGGGGCCGAAGCAGTTCACGGAGGGGCCGAACTACGTGGGCGGGGTGGTGCTGTTGCTGGCCGCTCTGGCGCTCTGGCGGGTGCGGCGCAACGTCGTCTACGCCTTCGGCATCGCGGCCCTGCTGATGACACTCTTTTCGCTCGGCGAGTATTTCCCCCTGCTTAATGAGCCGATGTTCCGTTTCTTCCCGCTCTTCGATGCGTTCCGCGTGCCGGAGACGTGGCTGAGTGTGGTGGCTTTTGCCCTGGCCGTCCTGGCGGGGATCGGGCTTTGCTACGCGGCGCGGGCGGAGGAAACCCCGGAGGCGGAAAAAGCCAAGACGAAGTCGATCCTAATTGCGACGGGCGTGGCGGTGGGATTCGTGGCGCTCCTGTTCATGATGAAAAGCGTCTTCTTCGAGTTTGAAAAGTCGGGCGAGGGGTTGATGATCGCGCAACAGGTGGTGGCGCAGAACCCCGGCATCTCGGCGGACGACCCGCGCGTGCAGGAGACAGTGGACCGCGCCCTCGCCCAGTTCAAGGACGACCGCGAGGCTGCCTTCACGTCGGATGCGCTGCGGACGCTCCTCTTCCTGCTCCTCGCCGGGGCGGCGCTTTTCGCCTACCGGCGGGGATGGCTGCCGGCGTGGGCCATGCAGGTGGCCCTCATCCTGCTCGTCGTCGTTGATCTGTGGGGTGTGGACCGGCGGCACCTGAACGCCGACGCGCTGCAACCGGCTACCCAGGCCGATGCCCTCATCCCTTCCTACGAATTCGACCAGTTCATCCTGGCCCGTCGCGACGAGGCCGGAGGGCCGGGCGCCTTCCGAGTCCTTTCGCTCGAAGCCGGCAACCCGATCACCAACGCACGGCCTTCGTACTTCTACGAGTCGCTCGGCGGCTACCACGGCGCCAAGCTGCGGCTCTACCAGGATTTTGCCGAGCACATTTTCGTTGATCCACAGACGGGGCTGCCCAACGAAAACGCGCTCGACTTGTTGAATGCACGGTACCTCGTGGTGCCCGGCACCCTCCCCGGCTACGAGCCTGTCTACCAGGATCAGCAGACAGGGATGCTGGTCCTGGAAAACCAGGACGTGCTGCCCCGCGCGTTCTTCGTCGGTGAAACAGAAGTGATAGCTTCATCGGAGGAGACGTGGGCGCGTCTGCAAAGCAGCGATTTCGACCCGCGCCGCACCGCCATCCTGGCCGAATCCATCGACTTTGAGACGACGCCCCTCGATTCGAGCAGCACGGCGAGGGTGGCGCTCGAAAGCTATGCGCCGGACAAGATCGTCTGGCAGGTCGAGACGGACGCGCCGCGCCTGCTCGTCGCCAGCGAAATCTATTACCCGGCGGGGTGGACGGTCGAGATCGACGGGGAGTCGGCGCCAATCGTGCGGACCGATTACCTGCTGCGGGCGGTGCCCGTGCCGGCAGGCGAGCATACCCTCGTGATGCAGTTCGCGCCGACGAGTCATCGCCTCAGCGTCTGGACCACCGGCCTCTCAACCCTGCTAGTCTACGGCGCCGTCGTCGTACTGCTGGGTATGGCATGGCAGCGGAAAGAGGAACCGGTTGCCGGGGAGGGCGCGATTTGACCAACGAGACATCGTCGCGTTCGCTCGGAGACGGGATGACTGGCAAGGAGTTCGACACGGGTAATCCCGCCCTTGACCGCCGCTTCCGGCTGACGCTGGACTTCATGGCGGCATCGCTGCCGCCTACACGCCTGCTCGATCTGGGCGCGTCCAACTCGCTCTCCGACGTTATGCAGCGACACGGCTACGACGTGCAGAACACGAGCGGCGATCTAGACGAGGTGCCGGAGGCCGTACGCGGGGTCGAGGTGGAGGCGGCGACGGCCTTCGAGATCCTGGAGCACCTCGTTGGGCCACTCAATGAGCTGCGCGTCATCACAGCGCCGCGCCTGTTCGCCTCGGTGCCGCGCTGCGCACCGGCGTAGTTGGTCATTAGATCATTAGTCATCG
>JAHEMB010000344.1:2669-5175 GCA_024643915.1 Rhodothermaceae bacterium
CCAATGACCAATAATCAATGATGAACTGATACATGCCCACCAGGCAGCGTTAGGAAATCCAGAACCATCCTTCTTTCGGAGCAACGAGTGAAGCGTGTCCTCGTCCTCACGTACTATTTTCCCCCGGCGGGCGGCTCCGGCGTGCAGCGCGTGCTGAAATTCGTTAAGTACCTGCCCGCCTTCGGTTGGCGGCCCACTGTGCTGACGGTCGACCCGGCCCGCGCCGCCTATCCGAACCTCGATCCGACGCTGGTTGAGGAAATTCCCCCGGAGGTGGAGGTCATGCGGACAGCCTCGTGGGATCCTTACGCTGCGTACGCGCGGCTGACGGGGCGGGCCAAAGGCGAGGCCGTCAGCACGGGTTTTGTGAAGGAGGGGGAGCTGGACTGGAAGACGCGGCTGGCGCGCTGGCTCCGCGCCAACGTCTTCATCCCTGACGCCCGTGTGGGCTGGGTGCCGTTCGCCGTACGGGAGGCGAGCCGCCTCTTGAAGGCGGAGAACTTCGATCTGATCTTATCGACCGGCACGCCGCACTCGACGCACGTGGCGGCGTGGTGGCTCAAGCAGCGGACGGGCCTGCCCTGGGTGGCCGACTTCCGCGATCCTTGGACCGACATCAGCTACTACCACGAATTGCCCATGACCGCCCCCGTCCGCGCCCTCAATGCGGCCCTCGAACGCGCTGTGCTGCGCCGCGCCGACGCCGTCCTTTCGGTGAGCGACGGCGTGGGGCGGCTCCTCCAGGCGAAGGGCGACCTCGCACGCTACGAGACGATCCTCAACGGCTTTGACCCGGAGGATGTAGGGGAGGAGGGAGATGCGGCGCCGGACCCTGGCCTCTTCGTCCTCGCGCACGTGGGCACGCTCACGGCGCAGCAGCACGCACCGGGACTGGTACAGGCGCTCGCTACGCGTTACGAAATGAGCAAGGCGTGGAGGCAACGGCTGCGAGTGCGGTTCGTCGGGGAGGTCGATCCGGCCATCGTGGCGGCGTACGAGGCGACAGGGCTCGGGGCGGCGGTGGAGCAGGCCGGCTACGTGCCGCACCCCGAGGCCATTGAGGCCATGCGGCGGGCCGACGTGCTGTGGGTGGCGGTGCAGCGCGTGCCGCGCAACGACGGCATCCTGCCTGCCAAGACGTTTGAGTACCTTCGCGTGGGTCGCCCCATCCTCGGCATCGCCCCGCCCGACGGCGACCTGGCGACCGTGCTCCACCACACCGGTGGCGGCGCTGTATTCGCTCACGACGACGCGACAAGCATCGGCTCATTCCTCGACGCCCAGTTCGAACGCGTGCAGCGCGGCCAGCCACCGCACTCCCTCGCTGACGAAGCCCTCCGCTGCTATGACCGCCGTGAACTCACCCGGCGTCTCGCCGGGATTTTCGATGAACTGGCTGGCGAAAGACCGGGCCACGAACCACCAACCACGGACGACTGACCATGCGCATCTGCACTGTTGTGGGGGCGAGGCCACAGTTCGTAAAAGCGGCGGTGGTGAGCCGGGCGCTGGCCGAGGCGGGCGCCGAGGAAGTGATGGTCCACACCGGCCAGCATTACGATGACCGCCTCAGTCGCGTCTTTTTCGACGAGTTGGGCCTGGCTGAGCCGGCGGTGAACCTGGGAGTCGGCTCTGGCACCCACGCCGAGCAGACAGGCGGGATTATGGAACGGCTGGAAAGCTACCTCCTAGAGCAACCGCCCTTCGACCACCTCATCGTCTACGGCGACACGAACAGCACGCTTGCGGCGGCCCTTGTGGCAGCGAAGGCGCTCGTGCCCCTCGCCCATGTGGAGGCCGGGCTGCGCTCGTTCAACCGGAACATGCCGGAAGAACTCAACCGCATCGTCACCGACCGGCTCTCTAACCTGCTTTTCTGCCCCACCGAGACAGCCGTTGAGAACCTGCGGAGGGAGGGGATTTCTGGGGGCGTGTACCTCACCGGCGATGTGATGCACGACGCAACCCGCCACTTCGCCGACCGTGCTGCTGAGGCGGCCTCGCTGGAGAAGCTGGTCGCGCATCCGCCTGGCACCTTCTATCTCGCGACGGTTCACCGCGCCGAGAACACCGACGATCCGGCCCGGCTGGCGGCGATCTTTGCGGGGCTGGGGCAGTTGGATCGCCCTGTCGTCCTGCCGCTGCATCCGCGCACCCGGTCTCGGCTCGGCGAATTTGATGTGCCGGCGAATCTGGAGATAACCGCGCCCGTGGGCTACCTGGCGATGCTCACACTCGTCCGCCACGCGCGGGCCGTGTTGACCGACTCGGGCGGTCTGCAGAAAGAGGCGTTCTGGCTCGGCACGCCCTGCGTCACCCTCCGCGAGGAAACCGAGTGGGTGGAGACGCTAGACGGCGGCTGGAATCGGCTCGTAGGCGCCGACACGGAGGCCATCGTTGCCGCGATCGAAGTCTTGCCTGAGGCCTCGGCGCCTCGTGGCCGCTTTGGGGAGGGAACGGGGGGCCGTCGAGCGTCCGACGTGATCGCCGCGCACCTGCTGGGTTC
>JAHEMB010000345.1 GCA_024643915.1 Rhodothermaceae bacterium
TGCGCGAGATGGCGCGGCTGCCGGTACCCATCGTCGTCGTCGTCATCGGCGAGGGCGCTTCGGGCGGCGCGCTTGGCATCGGCGTGGGGGACCGCGTGCTGATGCTCGAAAACGCCTGGTACTCGGTCATCTCGCCCGAGAGCTGCTCGTCTATCCTGTGGCGATCGTGGGATTATAAGGAGGAGGCCGCCCGCGCCCTGAAGCTCACCGCCCCGGATCTCATCGCGCACCACGTCATCGACGAGATCCTGCCTGAACCCGTCGGCGGCGCCCACCGCGATCCCCAGCAGACGTTCCGCGCCGTCGGCGAGGCCATCGCCCGCACCCTCGACACCCTCGCGGACCTCTCCCCCGCCGACCTGCTCGACGCCCGCCTCGCCAAGTTCGACCGCATGGGCGCCTTCGAAACGGCCGGCCACGGCGCCGCTGCCACCGTGGCCAAGATGTAAGGGTCCTGAGTTTCGGGTCTTGGGTTTTCTCATGCTCACTCGAAACCCATGACCCGAAACTCGCAACCCGAAACCGCGCGAAGTGCATGTACACTTATACCTACCGCCACCGGGTACGCTATCGCGAATGCGACCCGATGAGCTACGTGTACCACACCCACTACGTCGATTACTTCGAGGTGACGCGGACGGAGGCGTTGCGCGAGATGGGGCTGGCTTACAAAACGCTCGAAGAGAACGGCATCATCATGCCCGTCATCGACCTGGCCGTGCGCTACAAGCGCCCCGCGCACTACGACGACCTGCTAGCGATCACGGCTTCCTTTACCGAGGCGCCGCGCACACGCGTGCCTATCGACTATGAGGTGCGGCGCGATGGCGAAGAAACGCTCCTTGCCACCGGCCACGTCACGCTCTGCTTCTTCAACGTCGCGCGGGGCCGCCCCATCCCCGCCCCCGACGCCGTCCGCCGGATTTTTGAACGCGTGCTGAGGTAAAGTTCAAGGTTTCGGACTTCGGGTTTTCCTTTCACTCCTTATTTACCTTCGGTGAATCTTCCTCCGTTCGATTTACTCGCGTGAACCTTCAGTTCCGCATTCCGCACTCTGCACTTAAAGATGTTGCCTGACTACCTCAACAATGACGCCCTCGACGACCTCATTGCTCGTGCCCTGGCCGAGGACGTGGGGCCGGGCGACGTGACCACGCGCGCCACCATCCCCCCGGAGACCCGCGCCGAGGGTCGGTTTCTGGCGAAGGAGAGCGGCGTGGCGGCGGGGCTGTATGTGGCAAACCGCGTCTTCGCTGCCGTGGATGACGGGGTGCAGGTTGAATGGCAGAAAGAAGACGGCGCGCCGGTAGAGGCAGGCGAGGTCTTCGGGCAGGTGCACGGGCGGGCGCGCAGCATCTTGACGGGCGAACGGCTGGCGCTCAACCTGATGCAGCGCATGAGCGGCATCGCCACGGCCACACGCCGCCTCGTGGAAGCTGCCGGGCCCCACCGCGCCCGCATCCTCGACACACGTAAGACCGTGCCCGGCCTGCGGGCGCTCGACAAGTGGGCCGTCCGCCTGGGCGGGGGCGAGAACCACCGCATCGGCCTCTACGACCTTATCCTCATCAAGGACAACCACATCGCAGCGGCGGGTGGTGTGCGGCAGGCCATTGAGGCGGCCCAGCGCTACCGGGACGCGGAGGCGCCCGGCCTGGAGATTGAGGTGGAGACGCGCACGCTGGCGGAGATCCACGAGGCGCTCGCGGTCGGCGGCATCGGCTACCTGCTGCTCGACAACATGGCCCACCTGCGCGACGACGGTACGGTGGATACGGAATTACTGGCGCAGGCCGTCCGCCTCGTGGCGGGCCGCGCGGCCACCGAAGCCTCGGGCAACGTGACCCTCGCGACGGTGCCTGCCATCGCCGAAACGGGCGTCGATTACATCTCCAGCGGGGCCCTCACCCACTCCGTCCAGGCCCTCGACATCTCACTTAAGATTGAGTTGGCCTGAAGGGCGAAACGGGTCTGAGAGGTGATGCGTGAGGGTGCTTCGCTGAGACAGCTCGCTACCGGCATCCTTCATGCATCACGTCTCTAAACTCCCCCTCAATCCGGCCGTAGCAGTTCAAGCTTTACGGTGGCGAGGCCATGGCGGATCATGCCGAGGTGTTTGGCCGCGCCCCGCGAAAGGTCGATAATGCGGCGGCCCACGAACGGCCCCCGATCGTTGACGCGCACCACCACCGTCTTGCCGTTGTCCATGTTCGTCACGCGCAGGCGTGAGCCGAAGGGAAGGGAGGGGTGCGCCGCCGTCAGTTCCTCAGGGTCGAAGACTTCGCCGTTGGCGGTCGGGTTGCCGGCAAGGGCGTAGCCGTAGTAGCTGGCCGTGCCCGTGGCGATCTCGCGCACCACTTCGAGGATACCCTTTTTCTTCGGCGGTGGTTCAAGGAGGGCGTCTGGGATCTCCGGCATCTCGGTGGGAGGCGCCTCTTCGAGGGCCGGGGCGAGGGGCGCCGGCAGCCGCACCGTCGCGGCAGCAAGGACCCGGCTGGAGTCGGCGGTGGAAAGGGCGTGGCCTGCATCGACGGGGGCAGAACGTGCGGCGCCCCAGGTATTCTGGGCGTTTAGGTCCTGCCCGGTGCCGAGCAGCATCAGGAAGAACGCTATGAGAAAGAACCGTGTAAACCTGGCCCCTGGGCGCTTCGAGCGCACCGGCGCGGGATGGCCGGCGGCTCGGAGATTGCTGTAGTCAGGCATGTAAACGATCGGTTGGTTCAAAGGAGTGCTTGCTGTTTCGGCCCGGGGCGCCGAAACATAAAACAGGAAGCTGAGGCAACACCAGCGGCCCTGTCTCCTGGCGGAAACGTTGCGCCGATACTCCCTCAGCCTCCTGTAAGCCCGTCAAATGATAGCGCCTTCAACGCACTTCATCAAGAGGGTTGTCAACGCGCGGTGAAAACTGCCACGCTCCGATCCCGCCCCTGCTGCCTTTCATGCCGCCCCCTTGAGCGATATGACGTAGCTCCCAGGCAAGAAAAGGGGCTTTTACGAAACGAATCGACGCTTGCCTGACCTGGGCACCGAGCCTGTCATGGGAAAAGTGAAAAATGTGGAAAGGCCCTCTGGGGTGAGCCGCACACAAAGACACGCTTCCCCCTGGCACGACAGCAGGCGTTTTTCCAGATCCCTGCGCCGCCGCTGCGTCCAGGCATGAGGGATGACGAACCGGAAGACAGGTGGCAGGCCCCCGCAGTCCCTACTATTTTTAGCTTTCCCATTGCATTTATCCCCTGTAATGCGTTCCTTCGCCTCACAGATGCTTCCGTCCCATCTCTCTTTTCTTGCCGGGGCATCTCTCGACAATGCCCTGCCCCCAGGGCAGCTCTACCTTTGCCCCCACCTTTCTGGGAAGCTAAATGAAGCGGTTTGCAATAACCGCGGCCTGCCTACTCGTGGGCACGCTGCTCGCGTTCCCCGCCCTGGCCCAGACACGGCCCCTGCTCAGCTTCGGAAAGACGTTCGATCCGGGCACGATCGGCCTCGGCAGCACCAGCGTGCTGGAGTTTACGATCACCAACGATGCGGCAGAGTCTGCCGACAACCTGTCGTTCTCGGACACCTTGCCCGCGGGCGTGATCATCGCGACCCCGGCGAGCGCTTTCACGGATTGTAGCGGCGTCCTAAGCGCACCGGACGGCGGCACCACCATCGATCTGACCGGCGGCCAGCTCGGGCCCGGTAGTTCATGCATCGTCTCCGTCAATGTGACGAGCAGCGTGGTGGATAACCACCTTAATGTGTCGGGCACCCTCACCTCCGACAACCTCGGCAACGCCGGCCCTGCTCAGGCGACCCTGATCGTCGCCGGCGACCGGCCCGGCTTCCGCAAAAGCTTTGCACCGGGTTCGATTTCCCCCGGGGGGACAAGCACCCTCACCTTTACGATCGATAATACAGTCAACGATTTCGGTTTGTCCAGTGTGGAATTCACGGACAACCTCCCGGACGGCGTGTTCGTCGCCTCACCGTCGAACGCCTCTACGAACTGTGATTACGCCTCGACGCCGGCCACCCTCACGGCTACCCCGGGGGCGAATTTTATCTCCTTCTCGGCGCCCGATCTCGTGCTGGACTATGGAGAAACCTGTACCGTCACCGTCGACGTGACCGCGCCCGGCGCAGGGGTGTTCGACAATATATCGAGTAACCTGCAGGTTGACATTTCAGGAGAGGGGGACGGCGGGAAGATCAGCGGCTTCGCTACCGCGCGTCTCGACGTGCTCAGTGACTTCCTCCTCAAATCGTTCACCGACGACCCGGTGCCGCCGGGCGGCACCGTCACGCTCGAGTTCACCATCCAGAACCCGAGCCGGACGGAGGCCGCGACGAACCTCGGCTTCACGGACGATCTGGGCTTCTTGACCGGTCTGATACCGGCCGAGACGCTGCCGAAGGTGGCCTGCGGCGGCACGCTTGATTTCGCGCCCAACGTCCTCACCTTCTCCGGCGGCAGCCTACTGGCCGGGGAGTCCTGCACCTTCTCCGTCATCTTGCAGGTGCCTGCCGACGCCGACCCCAACACCTACACCAACACGACGAGTGCGATCACCGGCAACGTGGGCAACAGCCCGGTGACGGGCAACATAGCGACGGATGACCTTTTTGTCGAGCCTGCGCCGCGCCTAACGAAGGTCTTTCTCGACAACCCAGTGGGTGCCGGCGGCACCACCGAGCTCGAATTTACGATCACCAACACGAGCCCGACCGCTGAGGCGACCAACATCGCTTTCACGGATGTCTTTGATCCGATCATCCTGTCGGCGTCCTCCGTGCCTTCAAACGGTGACTGTGGGCCCAGTTCGACGTTCGTCTTCACGCCGCTCGTGAGTCAGCCTCCCCCTGCCGGCATTACCCCGGCTAGCCTCACTGTTTCGGACGCCAGCCTCGCGGCAGGCGCCTCGTGTACCTTCAGCATCGTCCTCGACGTCGAAACCGGTGCCGGAGGCACCTACACGAACACCACAAGCGAAATCTCCGCAACTATCGGCCGCACGACGTACACAGGCAACCAGGCTGTGGATGACCTGGAGGTGGTGGCTCCTCCGTTGCTGCTCAAGGCCTTCACCGACGACCCGGTGCTGCCCGGCGGCACCGTCACCCTCGAATTCACGCTCACACACGACGACTTCGCGCCCGGCGACGCTACGGGCATTGCTTTCACCGACGAT
>JAHEMB010000346.1 GCA_024643915.1 Rhodothermaceae bacterium
ATCTCGCCGCACAGGCTCACCGGGATGCCATGGCGGTGCCCTGCATCGATGGTTTGCTTGATGAGCGCCAGCACCGCCGGGTGCAACTCGTGATAGAGGGACGCGACGAGGTCGTTGCCCCGGTCCACGGCGAGGACATACTGCGTCAGGTCATTCGTGCCGATGGAGAGAAAGTCGGCCTCGGCGGCAAAGAGATCGGCCTGGAGCGCCACCGCCGGCACCTCCACCATCACCCCGATCTCCACACCGTCCTGAAACACGTGATCCTGGGCGTGCAGCTCCGCCTCCACGTCTTTCACGATCCGCTTGAACCGTCGCACCTCTTCGATGCTCGTCACCATCGGCAGGAGGATGCGGACAGGGCCTTCGGCGCTGGCGCGGAGGATGGAGCGGAGTTGGGGCAGCAGCACCTCGGGCTTATCGAGCAGCACGCGGATGCCGCGCCAGCCCAGAAACGGATTGTGCTCGCGATGGGCCACGGGCAACATCTTGTCGCCGCCGAGATCGAGGACGCGGAACGTGGTCATCGCGGGCCGCACGGCTTCGACGATGCGCTTGTAGGTGTCGTACTGCTCGTCCTCGGAGAGGGTGATGCGCCCCCGCATTAGGAAAAGAATCTCGGTGCGAAAAAGCCCGATGCCCTCGGCGCCATACTCGTCGAGAAGCTCAAGCTCCTCGCGGAATTCGAGGTTGGCGCGGAGGGTGACGCGGTGCCCATCGAGTGTCTCGGCCGGCAGAGGGACGAGGTGCTTCTGCTCTTTCAGTAACCGCAGGTATTTCTTCTTCCGGTTCCGATAAAAAGCAAGGGTGGCGGCGTCCGGGTTGAGGAGGATGCGCCCGTACACACCGTCGACGATGGCGAGGTCGCCGCTCTTGGCGACATTGCTGAGGCCGTGGAGGCTGACCACCATGGGGATGTTGAGCGCCCGCGCCATGATGGAGACGTGCGACGTGGCACCGCCGTAATCCATGGCGCAGCCGAGGATGCCGCGCCGGCTGAAGAGAACGATGTCCGCCGCCGACAGGTTTTCCGCCACGACGATGCTCTCCGGGTCGATGTCGGAGAGGATTTTGCCCCGCCGGAGGTGGCGGATGATGCGGTCCTGCACGTCGGCCAAGTCCTGCCCGCGCTCACGGATCCGTTCGCTCTCGCTCGCTTCGAGGCGGCGGCGGTGGCCGGACATGACGGTCTTTACGGCGTAGTCGGCGTTGCTGCGCTCTTCGCGGATCTGCTCGAGGATCGGTTCGCGAAGCGAAGCGTCGTCGTGGAGCATCATCAAGTGCGCCTCGAAGATGTCCGCGCTCTCGTCGCCTAGTTTCTCGCGCGCCACCGAGGCGATCTTCTTCAGGTCCCGCTCTGCTTTGGAAAGCGCGTGTTCCAGGCGTTCGACCTCTGTCTCCACCTCGTCGTCGGCAATCTTGCGCGGCTCCACGCGGAGATCGTCTCGCGTGAAGAGATAAACCGGACCGATGGCGATGCCCGGCGTCACCCCGATGCCTTCGAGCACCTGCTCGCCGTCCTGCCGCTTGGGCAGGGGCGCCTGGACCTCGACGGCCTCGATGGCTGGTGATTCCAGTGGGTGATGCGTCATGCAGACGGTCCGAGGGTGCCCTTGAAGAAGAACGACTTGCGGCCAGGAGGCCCACAGGCTTACAATGATGAAAAGGCCCGGCGGTTTCTTACATCACCTCGCCAAAACCTGATTCGAAAAGCGCGGCCATGGCGTCGGCGGCTTCTCGCTCGTCCTCCCCTTCGAACAGCAACGTGAGGATAGCGCCCTGCTCGGCAGCCAGCGTCATCACCCCGATGATGCTTTTGCCATTGATTTCGTACCCGTCCTTCTGGATGAAAAAATCGGATGTGAACTTGGAGGCGGTGCGAACGATCATGGAGGCCGGGCGCGTGTGCAACCCGGCCGGGTTGACAACCTGAATATCGCGTGTGATCATGCCTGCGCTTTCGATAGGAATGGAAGCTCTCCTTCTCCTTGCCCCGTTCTAAACTCGTCCAGCCTTTCCTCCGCTAGTGGAGCCGGGCCTGCATCTGTTCGATGAGCCAGCTTAAGGTATCGGTGGCGTGGGTGGCAGGCAAGGTACCGAGAGACACGGCAGCGGCGTTGCTGTGCCGCAAGACGGCCTCGCGCGCCTCGTCGAGCACGCCCAGCCGGTCCATGCGAGCGCGTGCTTCGGGCACTTCGGCCTCGGCCAGCCCTCCTTCGCGGACGATGCGCTCGAACCAGGCGCGCTCCGCCCCTTCGGCCCGCTCCAGCGTACGCAGCAGCAGGAACGTTTTTTTCGCCGTCACCAAGTCGCCGCCGATGGCCTTGCCCCACCGGGCGTCCCGAGCGATGAGGTCGAGCAGGTCATCCTGAATCTGAAAGGCACGGCCCACGTGCGTGCCGATGTCTCGGAGCATGGCCAGGTGGGCCTCGTCCGCCTCTCCCACGAGGCCGCCCAGCACGAGCGACGTCTGCAACAACGCGCCCGTCTTGCGGTCGATCATTTCGAGGTATTCCTGGACGGATACCTCCGCACGCGTCTCGAAGGCTTTGTCGAGCGCCTGCCCTTCGCAGAGGGCCACGATCATGCGGTGGAACACGCCGAGGAGGCGCGGCAACTGCGACGTCTGCACCTGCGCCAGGAGGCCGTAGGAAAGCGCCATCAAGTAGTCGCCGCAGAGGATGGCCGTGCTTTCGTCCCAGCGCACGTGGACGGCGGCCCGCCCCCGGCGCTCGTCGGCCCCGTCCATGATGTCGTCGTGGACGAGGGTGAAATTGTGGAAGATCTCCACGGCAAGGGCCGCCGGCATGGCGCGCTCAGGCGGGGCGCCGAAGGCTTCGGCGGCGAGGAGCAGCATGATGGGACGGAACCGCTTGCCGCGCCCGGCCAGCACGTAGCGTACCGGCTCGTAGAGGGCTTCCGGTTGCTTTGCCTCTCCTGCCGCTTGCAGCGCCGCCTCGATCCGCGCGCGCAGGTCGCGGACGTGGGCCACCGCGCGGGGCTCTTCAGAAAGTACCTGGCTCATGCATCCTCAAACGGTAAGCTCGCAAAGACCGAACGCCCTGCGCCTCAGACGGGTTCGGTAGCCCGCAGCACTTCCTCTATCCGTTCGTAGACTTCGTCCATCTCGCCGACGCCGCGAACCGGATAAAGGCACCCCTCCGCGCGGAAATACGCCTCCAGCGGTTCGGTCTCGCGGCGATACACCTCCAGTCGCTTGCGGATGGCTTCCGGCTCGTCGTCCTGCCGCCGGTAGATGAGGGCGGGGTCCACGTCGGGGGGCGGGGGACTGAAGTCGAGGTGATAGTTCTCCCCCGTCTTCTTGTTGACGCGCCGCTTCGAGAGGCGGTCGACAATCACTTCCTCGGGCACTTGCAGGCTGACGACGGCATGGAGCGGGACGTGGTGGCGATTCAAGTATTCAGTCAGCCATTGCGCCTGTTCGAGCGTGCGCGGGTAGCCGTCGAGGATGAAATGGTCATTGCCAACGAGGGAGATGGCTTCCTCGGCCAGAGCGCGCACGAGGCGGCCCGGCACGAGCTTGCCTTCATCCATGTACAGCTTAGCCTTCTGCCCGACGGGCGTCTGCTCGCGGATGGCGCGGCGCAGGATGATGCCTGTGGAGACGTGACGTAATTGGCGACGCTCGACCAGCAGCCTGGCCTGCGTGCCCTTACCGGCGCCCGGCGGCCCGAAAAGTACGATGCGCATAAGAATCTATCGAAAGGGGATGCTACGAGGTCGCGCCGACGCCCGGGCCGGCTCCCGCCCGGCGAGGAAAGTTATGAATCCAACGGGCGCAACACAAACGCCGTTTAGCGCCGCAGGTGCCCTCCACCCGGCACCCCCCCCGCGAAGACGAGGCGAAAAAGGAGGAATTGAAAGAAGGACGCCTCGAAGAAACGAAGTGCTGACGACATGATGAGCAAAGAATCCATGAGATTTGGCCTGAGACGCGCTACGGCACCGCCTGCTTAGAAATCTTTCCGCTCGAAGGCGCGCAGGGCCAGCCCGAGCGGAGCGGCCAGCCACAGCGCAAGGGCGCCGAAGGAAACGCCCAGGCCGAGCAGGCTACCAAAGAATTGCTCGAAAACGGCGCCGGTGTAGCCCATCAGCGCCGATACGTCGAAGCTGAGCAGCAGCAGCACACGCGCCAGGTCCACCGGGTTGAGAAGCATGAGCACCAGCATCGGCTTCTCCAGCGGATACTCGGCAAATGTACTGACGAAGAGAAGCACGAGCCCATCATAGATGACGGTAGAGAAAAGCCAGACCATCAGCGCCGACGCCAGCCCTTTCACCTTTTCCTCCAGCTTGAGCGCGATGAGGAAAGCAAGGGCGACGAAGACGCCCGTCAGCAGGACCCCCGAGGCCAGCAGCATCGCCAGGGTGCCGCCATGAGACGCCGCGCCATGTAGCACGAACGGCACGCTCACCCCGGTTACAAACCCGACCGAGAGGGGAAGCGCGAGGCCGATGAAGAGGCCGCCGAAAAGACTCCGCCGCGTCACCGGCTGCGCCAGCAGCAACGCGTTGAAGTCCCGCGCATCATACAGGTACATCGCGCCGAAGACGATGCTGACGAGCGGAATGACGAACAGCACCACGTTCGCCAGGCTCAGCAGCGCCTTCGCCCCGGTGCCGCCAAAACGGAATAGCCCTTCCACGAGGAAAAAAAAGAAGAACGTGTAGGCGACGAGCCACCTGCCGCGAAAGGCATCGCTCAACTCGTACTTGATGACTTTCGCTGTCGAGTTCATGCTTCGGTTTCAAGTCTCAGAGTTCGAGTTTCGGGCTTCGGATTTCCTCGGGTTAGGCGGCAATGTGCAGCACCTCGCCGCCCTGCATCAGCCGGGCAATGGCGCGTTCGAGACTGCTTTCGGCAGTCCGCTCAATGAGGGCTGCCTTTGGGCCGTAAAAGCGTACTTTGCCATCGAGCAAGAAAGCCACGTCATCGGCCAGCTCTTCCACCTCGCTCATCACGTGGGAGGTCAGGATAATCGTTTTTCCGCAGGCACGCTCCTGCCGGATCTTGTCCTTGAGCGTGCTACTAGCCAAGGGGTCGAGGCCGGCGGTAGGCTCGTCGAGGATGAGCAGGTCGGGCTCGAAAAGGAAGGCGACGGCGGCGCTGACCTTCTGCCGGGTGCCGCCAGAGAGGGTGCGCAGCGGCTT
>JAHEMB010000347.1 GCA_024643915.1 Rhodothermaceae bacterium
CGCTCGTCCCTGCCGACGCCGTGGGCGACGTGCAGGACCTGGAGATCCAGCTCACCATCAACGGTGAGACGCGGCAGCACGGCTTTACGCGCGACATGATCTTTTCCATCGCCCACCTCGTCGCTTACTGCTCGCGCATCTTCACCCTGCAACCGGGCGACCTGATCTTCACCGGCACCCCCGAGGGCGTCGGCCCGCTCCACGACGGCGATGCGCTCGAAGCCACCGTCCCCGGCCTGCCCCCCCTCCGCGTGACGGTAAGGCAGGAAGAGCAGATGAGGTAGGCACCTAGTCCGTAACCATTTTGGCCGTTGCCGGATAGAGGAGCTGAATGTCAGAAGATTCTGGAGGAACCCAGTGAATCTCGAACGGCTCTTCCAATACGCCTTCTAAAAACCCCGGCAGATCCGTACGTCCAAATTCAAGATCTTTCAACTGGCAAAAAAGCTTCAATGAACCCGAAGGTGATCCATGTCAGAATCTTCCTGAATTACCTGCTTTCTGTTCCCGCAAGAACGCAGCGATTTGTTGCTCCACATCTCTGTAGGCTGGGGCGTCGCTTTGCAGTTGGCGCGCGTCCGGCAGAGCAATCATAACGTCAAACAGGTCGGAGCGGACGAGAATGTTGAGGTCGCGGTCGAGCATGAGGTCGGTGACGCGCTCTGCCGCGAGTTCTCGCAGGGCCTCTTCACGATTCTCGTCATCGGGCATCACCACTTCAACACGAACCGAAGTCGGGTCTTCGGGGCCAGTGACAATGCCTACCAGCTTGATCTCAGGAAACTGAGATTCGAGGAAGCGATATAGCTCCTGAGCAATTCTCTTTTTTTCGGTGTCTATCGTTTCAGCACCTTCTGCTCAACTTGCTGGATGAAGTCTTCAGCCTTCTTCAGTTGCCGCTTCACCCTTTCGGCGCTTGCCGAAACTCGTTTATAGTCCGCTTCTTCTCGAACGGCTTGCAGGGCTGACAGGTACCCCTTAAACCTGGGATATGCTTTCTTCTGATTGATCAGTTTGTTGGTGAACATGCGCTGAACTCGCCTATGGATCTTCTTTTCAAAGTCAATCTTGACCCCTGCAGCACCGAGCGCGACGATGGCTGCGTGGAAGGCGGCGAAGTAGGCTCACGTAGCAGAGGCGTTATAATGGCCCTTCTTGAGCAGTAGCCGTGTCGCCACAAGATTCTTTTTAGCATTCTCGAGATAAATCTCGCCGTTCATCGCGCTTAAATCTTGCGCCGGGCGCGGAAGAGGGCTTCGTCGATGGCGTAGAGGGCGAGGACGAGGAGGCCGAGGACGGTGAGGGAGAGGAGGGGGCGCCAGATGACCAGGCCGCCGATGCACCCTAGCACGCCGCCCAGATATTTGATATAGTTGAGCTGCTCGTTCGACGAACTCTTGATCAGGTTCTCCAACTGCTGCTCGTCATACCGCCGCATGTTTTCGACGATCATGCTGTAAATGTCGAGGTTTTCCACGAAGCCCAGCACCATCTTCGTCGCCGCTTCCTCGATCTCGTGCGAGTGCGTCTCGATGGTTTCAGGGAGGCGGTCGAGGAGGTGGTCCATCTGGTCGAGGGCGCGGTCGAGCGAGGCGGGCAGCTCTTCCACCGCCTTGTCGATGCGGCGCTGGAAATCCTCCTCGTTGAGGAAGCGGTAGGCGCGCAGGGCCAGGCCGCTCAGTCCCTCGCCCGCGTGCTCCTCCAGCTTGTCTTCAATAAAATCGCCGAGCTTTTTCTGCACCTCTTCGGAAGCCAGCACCTCCTCGACGTAGAGGCTCGTCAGCTTCTTTACGTCCTGCCGGAACTCGGGGTCTTCGAGGACGCCCCGCGTGACGGTCATCGCCATCGCGCGGTATTTCGGGATGACGCGGCTCTCCTCGATCTTCTGCTTTATGATCGTTTCGTTGATCAGCTCCTCGGCGACGGCTTTGGCGAGGCGGTAGATGACGCGCTCGCGCTGCGCCGGGATGAGCCCCTGCCCGAAGATCACCCGCCGATCCCTTGGCTGGAACAGCATCGTGATCGCCAGCCAGTTCGTGTAAAACCCGATCAGCCCGCTCACGGCGATGATGCGGAGGAGGCCATCGAGCGGGAGCGCGTAGCCGAAGGGAGAGAAGACGATGCCGTCGAAGTCCCAGACGAACGAGAAGGCGAAAAGCAGGCCGAGCGTCCAGGGGATGAGGCGCAGCCACGGCAGGAGGTGGGCGTATGCGCCTTCCATGCGCGGTGGCTCGGGCGCGCGCTCCGGCGGCGGGCCGGACGGCGGCAGATGCCGGCGGATGTACGTACCGAGGAGGGTCCGCAGATCCAAGGCGCGGGCTTTCGTGATCTCGCGCGCTTCGGGCAACGTCTGCGCCTGGTGCGGCGCCTCAGGGGCGGGCACCTCGGAAGCAGGCGCCTCAGAAGCAGGCATGACGGGCGATACCTCGGGCACGGCCTCCTGCCCGTTCCCCGCCGCCTCGGTCGAAGCTATGTCCGGCTGCTTTTCCATCTGGCCTCAAATGCCCCGATCCACCCCGACGTTTCGCCTGTCACACAAACCTTCCAATATATCCCAGACCTTTCCAATGGTCCCTCGTCGTTTCTTCGTCTCTTCGATTCCTCGATTCTCACAGCCCCAGCCGCTCCTGCTGCGCCTGCATCCCGGCGATGACGTGGGCGATGTGCGCGTCGAGGTCCACGCCCAGTTCCTCGGCGCCCTGGCGGATGTCCTCCCGGCTGACGGCGGCGGCGAAGGCCTTGTCCTTCAGCTTCTTCTTCACCGATTTCGGCGCCATGCCTTCTAGGCCCGTCGGGCGGACGTAAGCCACGGCGGTGATGAAGCCGGCCAACTCGTCCACGGCGAAGAGCGTTTTGGCCATGAGCGTCTCGCGCGGCACGCCCGAGTAGGTGGCGTGGCCAAGGATCGCCGTGATCATCTCCTCGGGATAGCCCCGCTCGCGTAGCACCGCCGTGCCCACGAAAGGATGCTCCTCCAGCGACGGGTGCTTCTCATAGTCCATGTCGTGCAGCAGCCCCGTCATGCGCCACAGCGCCTCGTCCTCGCCGAAGTGCTGCGCGTAATGCTGCATGGCAGCCTCCACGGCGTAGGCGTGCCGTCGCAGGCTCTCCGTCTCGGTCCATTCGTGGAAAAGCGCCAGGGCGTCGTCGTAGGTAGGCATGGGTGTTTGTTCTTTGTACGCTCACGTCGTTCGCTTTAGGACGCTCGCTCTGCGCGCTGTAGTCCTTCGTGTCTCAGGCGAAACGGAGAGGAAAAGGAACCGAAGAACGAAGTACGAAGAACGAAGCCCTAAAAAATGTCAATCAACTCCAACTCTTGCAGATACTTCTTCGGGTTCTCCTCGAAGTTCGTAATGAGCGAATTGAGGCTGACCAGGAGCGAATCGAGGCGGTAGTAGACGCCAGGGTCCTGGAGGAGCAGGCCGAGGGTGCCCTCGCTCGTGTTGACCCGCGTCATAAGTGTGTCGAGACCGGCGAGGGTGGGGTCGAGGGCGTCGAGGCTGCGGTTGAGGCGGGCGAGGGTGGTGTTGAGGTTCGAGATGGCAAGGGACAGCGAGTCGCTCGTCGTATTGGTGAAGGCGCTGACGTCGGCAGCGACGGTCTCGAAGCCGGCGAGGGAGCGATCAAGGCGGGGCTGCGTGGCGGTCAGGAGCCGGTCGAGCGAGGCGCTGGCGTTGCGGAGGGCAACGAACGTCTGCCGCAGGTCGCTGTCGGGATCGGCCAGGAGGAGGTTGGTTTCCAGCAGCAGGTCGTTGGCCGAGACGAGAAACGTGTCGGCGCGGTTGACGAGGCCGGGCGCCCGGTCTGCTAGGTTGCCGATGAAGTCCTCCTCAAGGCTGGGCACGAAACCGCCGGGCGGCACCGCGTCGTTTGTCTGCGGCCCCAGCTTCACCACCATGTTGACACTCCCCAGCACCGACAGCCCCGAGATTTTCGTGTAGGAGCCCTCGGGGATGACCACGCCTTCGTCCACATCGAACCAGACGTGCACTTTTTGCGTCTCGGGGTCGAGGCGCACGCGCTCCACGGCGCCCACGCGCACGCCGTTGATCTGCACACTACTGCCCCCGATCAGCCCGCTCGCATCGTCGAAGGCCGTCTCCAACTCATACTGGCCCTTCAACAGGGGGATGTCTTCGAAGTAGCGGACCCCGAAGACGAAGATCACCACCGTGATGACGATGGTGACGCCGACTTTTATTTCGTTGCTGTATTTCATTCAGGAGTGCGGCGTGCGGCGTGCGGAATGCGGCGTGGGTTGTTGGTGGGAACCACTCCGCATTCCGCACGCGTCACGCCGCGTTTAATGGCGTGGGGCGGCCTATCTGGTATTCGTTGGCCTTGACGAAAGAGCGCAGCACCTCGTCGTCGGACTCGTGGAGGTCCGCCACCGTGCCCACCCAGTGCAGGGCACCCTGGTAGAGGAACGCCGTCCGGTCGGCGATGGAAAGGACCGAGTGCATGTCGTGCGTGACGACGATGCTGGTGACGCTCAGGCGGTCGGCCAGGTTTTTAATCAGCTCGTCGATGGTGTTTGAGGTCTCCGGGTCGAGGCCGCTGGTGGGCTCATCATAAATGATGTAGCGGGGTTCGAGGGAGATGGCGCGGGCCAGGGCCACGCGCTTCTGCATCCCCCCGGAAAGCTCGGCCGGTTTTTTCGGTCCTACATCCTCCAACTCAACCACCTCCAGGCATTGCTGCGCGCGCTCCTGCACTTCGGCCTCCGTCATCTTCGTGAAGGTGCGCAGGGGGAAGGCCACGTTGTCGAAGGCGTTCATCGAGTCGAAGAGGGCGCCGCCCTGGAAGAGCACGCCGAACTGCCTTCTGACCTGGCGAAGCTGCTTGTACGGGATCTCGTTGATGTCGGTGCCATCAACCAGAACGCGCCCGCGATCAGGTTTGAGCAGACCGATCAGGTGCTTCATCAACACGCTCTTGCCTGAGCCGGAGCGCCCGATGATCGCCATCGTCTCGCCATCGACGATCTCGAGAGAGATGTCCTCCAGCACCGATTTATCGGCGAAGCTCTTATATAGATGCTCGACCTGGATCATGCGCGATTAGAGCAGGAGGGTAGCCAGCAGCAGGTCGGCCACAAGGATGAAGACACAGCTCAAGACGGCGGCCTGGGTGGTGCTTGCGCCCACGCCTTCGGCGCCG
>JAHEMB010000348.1 GCA_024643915.1 Rhodothermaceae bacterium
CACCCTGCGGCGGGCCGAGGCTGGACCCATCGCGCCGGGCAAAATGCCGGTGGTATTGGCCGGGGGCTGGGGCGGCGTGTGGCTCCACGAGGCCGTCGGCCACCTCCTCGAAGCGGATGTGTTTTTCGGCGACCACGGACTACGGGCTTCGGACAACCGTGCTGAGTTCACCGCCCCGCCGGGCGTCACGGTGGTTGATGATGCGACGTTGGCGGGGGGGCGGGGCTCGTTCAGGGGAGACGACGAGGGGACGCCCGCGGCCCGCACCGTGTTGATCGAGGACGGCGAGTGGCGCAGCCTGCTGACCGACCGCCACAGCGCCGCGCATCTCGGCCTGCCCTGCACCGGCAACGCCCGCCGCCAGGATTACCGCTTCCCCCCGCTCCCCCGCATGACCAACCTGCTGCTCCTCCCCGGCCCCGCCGCGCCCGAAGACTTCATCGCTGACGTGCGGGACGGACTGTTCGTCCGAACCATCGGCCAGGGCCTCGTCCGCCCCGACCGCGACGTGTACGCTTTCGAGGTTTTGGAGGGCTATCGCATCGAAAAGGGCAATTGCACAGCGCCCGTCACCGGCGTATGGCTCGAAGGCAAGATGTCCGAGGCGCTGGCGAGCGTAGCAGGCGTCGGCAACGACTTCAGCCTGGAGGGGGCGCGTGGGTGGTGCAAGAAAGCCGGGCAGATGGTGCCGGTCTCGGTGGGCCTGCCGACGGTGCTGCTGCGAGCCATGCAGGTTACCGCCTCGCCTCCGCTCACCCGCCCTGCGTGAAGAACGCGATGGCGGCAATGACAGCGATAGCCAGGAGGACGGCAAGGGTGATCTTGATCCAGCTCCAGGGTCGCTCCCCCTGCACCTCGCCCGTACGCGCGTTGACAAGGAAGCGGTACACCTTGCCGTGGTAGCGGTAGGCACTCACCCAGAGGGGCAGCAACACGTGCTTGAAGGTGATGTCCCAGTAGCGCGTGTCTTTCGAGAGGATCTGCTGCTCGTCGCCACCGATATCGCGGCGGATGGTGGCGTTGATGGTGCCGGCCATCACGTCTTTGGCCAGCTCGAAGCCGTTTTCGAGGTCCACCGAATAGCTCTCGGCGCGGAAGCCGCTGAGGTATTCGTCGCCGTAGGAAACGAGGTCGCCCAGATCCCAGGGTTCGAGAGCGGCGGTGTAGTTGCGGGGGAGGGAGTCCGAGGCCGCCACGAGCACGTCGTCGAAGGTGTTCTGGACGCGGCCCGAGGCGGGGTACCAGCGCGTCTTGCGCACGCGCCGCGTTTTGGTCACCGTCTTGCCGTTCTCCGTCGCCGTGTAGGATTCGTTGACGTAGTAATACTCGCCCCGGCGACCCGTGTAGCGGGTGGCCGTCTCGCAGTCGTAGGTCCAGTGCGGCAGGTAGATGCCCTGAAGGCCGTGGTCGTGCCGGGCGTATTTCTTGACGTCGTTCGGGGCGAACCAGAGACCCTTGATCCAGCCACGGAAGGCCTCGCGCGCCTCCGCCTGCGTCACCTTGAAAGGCAGAAGCGCCTGGGGCTTGAGGACGCGCTCGGCGCGGGCCGTCTGCACGAGGCTCGTGCCGCAGAAGGCGCATTCGTCCGCCACGATCTGCGGGTCGAAGGTGACTTCGGAGCCGCAGGCGGGGCACTTCACCACCATCACCTCGACGGTCTCGTGCGTCGCCCGCGCCTGCTGCAACTGCGCGTGGAAATCCAGCTCCTCGACGAGGGAGGTATCCGTCGCGATGATGTTTTCCGCGCCACAGTAGGGACAGACGAGGGCCTCTGTCCCCGGCGCGAACTTCAGGTCCGCCCCGCACTGCTTACAGGGGAATTGTCGCTGGGTGGCCGCAGGCGTGGTTTCGGGCACGTCTCGCTTCGGTTCGAGATCCAATGTCGAATGTCGAATGTCGAATTTCGAGTTTCTCTTCCGCGACCCAAAACTACTGCGGTGGCAGCGGGGGCGGCGTGCTGCCGAAAACCGACGAGAGTTCAGCCACCTCGCCGGCAGGCTGCCACTGCGCCATGCCGTCTTTCCAGACGAGCGTCTCGCGCGTGAGGTCGCCGCTTTGCGCCTGCTGCCGGAGGGCACCGAGGTCGTACGGGCCGGTGGACTCGCCGCCCGCCGCCACGTGGTAATGGGCCTGGCGGGGGACAGGCGGGGGCGCGCTCTGCGGGGGCGCCTGCTGCTGTTGCTGGTACGCCTGCCCCATCTGGTTCGCCATGGCGAAGCCCATGCCCATGCCCATGCCGCCGGCTGCCGTGCCGCCCGGATTCTCGGCGGCCTTCTCCATCGCCTGGGCGGCCTGGTACTGCGTGTAGGCACCCAGATTGCCGATGACACCCATGCTCGTCCGCTTGTCGAGCGCCTCCTCCACCGCCGGGGGCAGGGAGATGTTCTCGACGAGCAGGCGCGTCAGTTCCAGGCCGTAGTCGGCGAAGCCGGGGCGGATGCGCTCAGCGACGAACTCGCCCAGTTCCTCGTAGTTGGCCGCCATGTCGAGGGCCGCCAGGTTGCTCTCGCCGATGACGTCGGTAAAGCGGGTGACGATCATGTTGCGAAGCTGGCCCGTGATCTCGTCCGAGGTGAACCGCCCGTCGGTGCCCACCACCTCGCGGATAAAGGCGGCGGGGTCGCTCACTCGTATCGCATAGGTGCCGAAGGCGCGTATCCGGAGGGGCCCGAACTCGGGGTCGCGCAGCATGATCGGGTTCTTCGTGCCCCACTTCAGGTCGGTGAAGCGCCGCGTGGAGACGAAATACACCTCCGCCTTGAACGGACTCTCGAACCCGTACTTCCACCCTTTGAGCGTGGAGAGAATGGGCAGGTTGCCGGTGACGAGTTCGTAGGTGCCGGGCTGGAACACGTCGGCGAGCTGGCCCTCGTTGATGAAGACGGCGGCCTGCCCCTCGCGCACGATCAGCTTGGCGCCGTACTTGATCTCGTTGTCGTACCGCTCGAAGCGGTGCACCATCGTGTCCCGCGTGTCGTCGGTCCACGCAATGATGTCGATGAACTCGCCTTTGATCTTATCCCAGAGACCCATGGTTTTTCGTTCTTTGTGCTTGGTTCTTCGGACGCTCCCCGATTGACAGAATCGGGGCAGGCTGCTTCGCTCGCTGTGGGTTAAGAAAAGAAATCCGAAGCACGAAAGCGAGCGACACGAGCCGAAGGCGACTGAGCGCTAGTTAACGAGCGTCCGAAAGCGCCCCAATCCGCAATTACCTGCGGTCAAGCTTCGATTTCGCAATCCGCACTCCGCATTCGACAATCACATATCCTCCCAGTACTCCTTGGGCATGTCCTGGGCGAGGGCGAGGGCGCCTTCGGCGCCGGCGTAGAGTGGGTCGTTGACGGTGGTGACCTTGGTGGGGCCGTAATCCTTGAGGGCCTCTTCGAGCGAAGCGGCGAGGCCCTTGAGCGAGCTGCCGCCGCCCGCCAGATAGATGTTGCGGCGCACCTGCTCCTGGAACTCCGGCTCGTAGCGCGAGATCAGGTCCGTGGCAGCCTCGGCGATAGCGGGCAGGATGCTCTCGCAGGCGCTCTTCAGTTCTTTGGTGATGTCGTGTTCGGTGAACTTGCCCTGCACCGGCACCTTCACGCTCACCGCGCCGTTGGTCGAGCCGACATAGCCGTGCTCCTCTTTGTACTGCCGCACGCCCACTTCGCTGAAGGTGGCCTGCGGGTATTTCTCGTGCAGCAACCCCTGAAGCTGGCGGTCGATGTAGTCGCCGGCCAGGAGGAGGCTGCGCTGGTCCTCTTCGGTGGGCATCGTGCCGTGCATCACGCAGAAATCGACCGTGCCGGCGCCGATGTCGATGATCATGGCGTTGTTGAGCGCCCCCAGCCCGTAGGCCACGGCGAACGGCTCGGAGACCACCATGAGCGCGTCGGCGTACTCGCTCACGGCGTCGCGGATGGCGAGCTTATTGACCTTGAGCGCCTCGGCGGGCACGCCGACGGCGGCGTGGATCTTCTGCCCTTTCGACGGTCTGATGAGGTCGATGAGGTGGTGGATCAGTTCGCGCACGGCTTCGGTGTCCCGCGCGGTGCCTTCGCGGATCACGCCGTTTTCGAGCGGGCGGACGAGTTCGACCGAGAGCCGGTTCTCCACCGCCTCCTGGCCGAAGAGGATGCGCTCGCCGAGGAGTTTCTTGGCGACGAAATCGCGGGGCCAGGCGACGTAGCTCGCCACCCACTTCTTCTTCCCATTGCCGGCGGCGATGGCGCTGCGCGCCGTCCCCAGGTCGATGCCGATGTGCAGGATGTCGGTGTCGGCGCTGCCGGCGGTGCCGTTAGCCTTCTTTTTTGCCATGAGGTTCTGTTCCTCCAGTGGTTGCCAATCGCTTCGGACGTTGCTTAAGATAACCCACGATACCCTGTTCAAGAAAGGCCGCTAACTTTTCACGGTAAACGGGGTTGCCGAGAAGGGTTTCGTCAGCGGGGTTGCTGATGCAGGCGATCTCAGCCAGGATGGCCGGTGCCTCCACGCCCAGCAGCACGATGAACGGCGCCGTGCGCACGCCCCAGTCGCTCACGTCCCGGTTGATCTTGCTGATATTACGATAGAGCCGCTTCTGGATCGAGGCCGCCAGCCGCTCGGACTCTTGCAGCTTCACGGTATCGCCCAGCCCATCGATCATCATGCGGAACTCGGCGACGGAGTATTCAGAGTCCTGGTTCTCGCGCTCGGCCAGGCGGAGCGTCGCGGCATCGGTCTTTACACCGAAGTAATAGGTCTCGACCGAGGTCACGCCGGGATCGGGCAGGGCGTTGACGTGGATGGAGATGAAGAGGTCGGTCTGGTGCTCGTTGGCGTAGGCCACCCGCTCGCGCAGGGAGCGTTCCACGTCGAACTCGCGCGTCATGAGGATGCGGTAGCCGGGGTAGCGCTCGAGCCGGGTGCGCAGCCGCCGCGCCACGTCGAGGGCGATGTCTTTCTCCGCGGTGCCGAGGACGCCCACCGCCCCGGCATCGCGCCCCCCGTGCCCGGCGTCGATGACGATGGTTTTGACCTGGAGGCCGAAGAGGCGCTTGAGCGGCAGGTCGGAATTGGCGAGGAAAGCGCGGGCGCCGGTCGGATCGACCACCTCGTCGTAGGTCGGCTCGGGGAGGGGCGGGAGGATGTCTACGCTCGCGAGAGGCGGGCGTGCTTCC
>JAHEMB010000349.1 GCA_024643915.1 Rhodothermaceae bacterium
GTCGGTGTCGAGAGCGGAGAGTTCGATGGGGTCGAGGGCGAGGGAGGACAAGAAGTCGGCGCGCGAGGCAAAACTGTCGGCGAGGCCGACGAAGTGCTCCAGGTCTTGCAGGCGCTTCGGGTAGTCCTCGTAGTATTTGCGCCGGCAGACGGGCTCGTAATACTGCACCACCGCCTCCACTTGCTCCACGAGCGGCACCTCAGGTTGACGGATGGCGCGCAGCATGGCGAAGAGCCGCTTGAGCGCTTCGACGTAACGCGGCGAGTAGGGCCGGTCCTCCAGGGTGAACGGGTCCTCGGCGGCGGAGGTGATCCACTCGATCAGGTCGTGCGCCGTCTTCGGTCCCACCCCCTCCAGCAGCTGCAAGATGCGGTTCCAGGCGATGGCGTCCTTGGGATTCTCGGCCACGCGCAGGTGCGCCAGCACGTCCTTTATGTGCGCCGCCTCGCTCAGCTTGAGCCCGCCGTACTTCACGAACGGGATGTTGCGGCGGTTCAGTTCCACTTCCAGGTCGTACGAGTTGAAGCCGCTGCGGAAAAGCACGGCCATACGGTCCAGCGGCACGCCTTCTTCGCGCAGCTGCAAGATCACCTGACTGACGAACCGGCTCTCGTAGCGGTCGTCCGGGGCGGGCACGAGGGCGGGCCGCTCGCCGTTCTTGACGTCGCTGAAGAGTTGTTTGTCGTAGCGGCGCCGGGCCTCTCCGATGAGGTGGTTGGCGAGGTCGAGGATGGGCTGGGTGGAGCGGTAGTTCTGCTCCAACTTCAGCACCTGCGCCTCGGGGAAGTGCTGGGGAAACTCGAAGATGTTACGGAAGTCGGCCCCCCGGAAACGGTAGATGGATTGCGCGTCGTCGCCCACCGCCATCACGTTGCCATGGACCGAGGCGAAAGCACGGACGAGGGCGGCCTGCGGACGGTTGGTGTCCTGATACTCGTCCACCAGCACATGGCGGCAACCGGCGGCCACCTGGCGGCGCACGTCGTCGTTCTGGTCGAAGAGGTCGAGGGTATGGTGGAGGAGGTCGTCGTAGTCCATCAGCCCGTGCTGGCGCTTGTAGGCCACATAATCGTGCTGAAGCTGCTTCAACTCCTCCCCATATTCGAGGAACTGCGGGTAACGTGTATCGAGGACCTCGTCGAGGGGCAGTTCCCGGTTGGCCGCCGCCGAATACATTGAATAGAGCGTTTTCTTGCGGGGGAACCGCTTACCGGCCCGGTGGAAGCCGCGCATCGTGCGGAGCACGTCGAGCACGTCGGCGGCGTCGGTGGCGTCGAGGATGGTGAAGTGGTTGGGGAACCCGATTTTGGGAGCGTAGCGGTGGAGGAGGGCGAGACAGAACGAATGGAACGTGCCGCCCTGCACCCGGCTGCATCGTCCGTCGAGAAGGGCCGTGGCGCGCGTCACCATCTCGCGCGCGGCCCGGCGCGTGAAGGTCAGCAGCGTGATCTGCTCGGGCGGCGTGCCCGTCTCGACGAGGTAGGCCACGCGGTAGACGAGCGTGCGCGTCTTGCCCGTGCCGGCGCCCGCCACCACAAGCACCGCCCCGCCCGGCGCCGTGGCCGCCGCGTGCTGCTGCGGGTTCAACTCACCCGCGTAGTCGAGGGTCAGGATGCGCGCCGGCACCGACGTGTCGGCCTTGAGAACGAACCGGCGAGCCATCTTCTGATTGCGGAGTGCGGATTGGGGAGTGCGGATTGGGTGGGCCGGGGAACGGGTGGCACGCAACCTCCGCCTTTCCAATCGTGGCGGGCGGGGGGTTGTTTCGGGAATGCTTTCAGCGGTCATCCGTCAGCTTTTCCTTTTTTGGGCTGAAAGCTGATCGCTGAAAGCCAATCGCTCGGAAAATCGAAAATCGGTTTGGTTTGCCACGGGTTTTCTTGCTACCTTTGGGATGCCGGCCTTGCTTCGCGTCGCGCCCGCTGCCGAGCCGCCTCATGGGCCTCGCCGCGACGACCCTCCCGCCGCGTCTGTACTCGGTAAATTCATGGCCTTAAAGGAGATGCTTGGAACAGCAAGCGCGCCTGATGCATGTCAACCGCGCCGAAGCACCTCCCGGGTCCTGATGATTTCTCTTGCTACCGATGCCGTGGCCCGCTCGCTCGTCCTGCACCATCCAGGTCTTTAAGATCCACGTTCCCAATGGGTAAAGTCATAGCCGTTGCCAATCAGAAAGGAGGGGTCGGGAAAACCACTTCGTCGATCAACCTGGCTGCCTCCCTAGCGGCGACCGAGCACCCGACGCTCCTGATTGACATCGACCCCCAGGCCAACTGCACCTCCGGCATCGGCATCGACCCGCGCACGACCTCTTCCTCGACTTACGAGGTGCTCATCGGCGATGTGCCCTTCGAAGACGCCATCCTCTCGACCGACCTGCCGTTCCTCGACGTGGTGCCGAGCCACATCAACCTCGTCGGCGCCGAGATCGAGATGATCGACGTGCTCGAACGCGAGCGCATCCTCAAAAACGCTCTGCTGCGCACCCGCCGCAAGTACGATTTCATCGTCATCGACTGCCCGCCCTCCCTCGGCCTGCTGACACTCAACTCGCTCACCGCCGCCAACTCGGTCTTGATTCCGGTGCAGGCCGAGTACTTCGCACTTGAAGGGCTGGGTCAGTTGCTCAACACCATCAAGATCGTCCGCCAGCACCTCAACCCGGAACTAGAGATCGAAGGGGTGCTGTTGACGATGTTCGACACGCGGCTGCGCCTGTCGAACCAGGTAGCCAACGAGGTGCGCCGCTACTTCGGCGACAAGGTGTTCCGCACGATTGTGCAGCGGAACGTGCGGCTGTCCGAGGCGCCGTCGTTCGGCAAGCCAGTGCTGCTGTACGACGCCACCAGCATGGGAGCGCGCAACTACATCGGCCTGGCGCGGGAGATCCTGCACAACAACCAGCGCTTCTTGCAGCGTCCCGAAGAGGTGCAGGAAGAGGTCTCCGCCGACACCAACGGCTTTGGCGCCCGCTACAGCGAAGCCTCCACCCCCGCCAACGGCTTCACCCTCTGATGACGTGTCTTCTATGATCGGCTGCTACGAACACCAAGGCAACAAGCAACCTGCTCTTTAGCTCTCATGGCTTCGAAAAAAGCGGTACTCGGTAGAGGCTTGAACGCCCTCCTCCCCTCCCAGGGCGAGGAGGCGGAGGCCCAGGAAGAACACGCGCAGGGCAGCAACCTGCCCAAAGGCCGCCTCTACACGTTCGAGGACCGGGTGCGGCTGCTGGGCCGCGTGGCCGACATCGAAGTTGACCACATCCGCCCGAACCCCTACCAGCCCCGCCAGGACTTCGACGAGAAGGCACTCGACGAGTTGGCCGCTTCCATTGTCCAACTCGGCATCATCCAGCCCATCACGGTGCGGGCCCTCGGCAGCGGGCGCTTCGAGGTGATTTCGGGCGAGCGGCGCCTCCGGGCGGCCCGCCGCGCCGGCCTCAAGCGTGTCCCCTCGTACGTGCGCGAGGCGGACACCGAGGAGATGTTGGAGATGGCGCTCGTCGAGAACGTCCAGCGCGAGGAGCTCAACCCCATTGAGGTGGCCCTCGGCTACCAGCGCCTTCTGGACGAGTGCGGGCTGACGCAGGAGCAGGTGGCGAAGAAGGTGGGCAAAAACCGCGCGACGGTGGCCAACGCCCTGCGCCTGCTCAAGCTGCCGCCCCGCGTGCAGGCCTCCCTCCGCGACGGCAGCGTGACCGCCGGCCATGCCCGCGCCCTCGTCACCATCGACGACCCCAGGGATCAGCTCAACCTCCTCAAAGCCATCGAGGACGAGGGGCTGACCGTGCGCGCCGTGGAGGAACGCGCCCGCACCTGGCACCAGGCGCAGCAGGAGCCGGACGAGACCGGCAACGGCGCCGTTGCCGTCGCCGCACCGCCCACCCGCGAGGCGCTCCAGGTGCAGGATTATGCCAACCGGCTGCGCACACGGTTCAGCACTCAGGTCAAGATTAAGCACAAGAACGATGGTGCCGGCCGCATCGTCATCGACTACTACGCCACTGAGGACTTGGAGCGGCTGATGGAGTTGCTGCTCACGGACCAATGATTGTGGATCGCGGATCGCGGATCGCGGATTGCGGATTTCAGAATCCGAAGTTCGAGATCATCGGCTTCTTTGCGCTTCTGCTTTTTCCCCTTCTCCTCCCCCTGGCTGCCTCGGCACAGACGGATACGACGGCGGTGGTGGTTTTGCCCGACCCGGCTGCCGTCGAAGCCATCGAGATGGCTACGTTACCTTCGTGGCGGGCCGCGCACGAGCCGAGGACGGCCCTGCTGCGGGCGGCGATGGTGCCGGGGTGGGGGCAGATCTACAACCGACAGTATTACAAGTTGCCCTTCGTCTATGGGGGCCTGGTCGGCCTGACGGCCGGCGCGCTTCTCGTCAACAATCAGTACCTCCTCTACCGCCGCTCTTATCTTTATCTCGCCCGGCGGGACGAGAACGGCGTGCCTGACTTTCCTGAGTTCGAGAATGATTTCGAGAAACTGGTGGATCGGCTTGGCCGCTCGCGCGAGGACGTAGAGGCCAGCAGCGCCACGTTTGCGTCGGCTTTTCGGGCGCAACGCAATAATCTTCGGCGCAACCGTGACCTTTTGTACGTTGGCATCGGCTTATTCTATGGGCTAACTGTGCTCGACGCTTTTGTGAGCGCGCACCTGGTCGGTTTTGATGTGGGCGAGGACCTGTCGATGCGCGTGCTGCCGCACCCAGAAGGCGTCTCGGCAACACTCCACGTCCGGTTTTGAAAAGCCGGTGAGGGCAACCCTGCCGACGAACTTTGACCGGGCCTGCCCGTTGGAGGCACGATTCGGGCGTTTTCATATATAAGCGCCCGAAAAATCAGCACTTTAGCTCGTTTAAAGGTCAATCTCACGGATGCGGTAAATGCTCTCTGGCTAAAGCCGTCAGCTTACAGCGGTCAGCTTTACTGGCGTCAGTCGTCTTCGGCTCGTGTCTGCCAGAGAAGAAAAAGCGGACGGCTTCCTGCGACGTGCTCACGCACCGGCGTTTCTATGGCGAAAATCATCTACGCACTTAGCGGGCAGGGACGGGGCCACACCTCGCGCGTCATCGCCGTCTCGGACGAGCTGCGGCGGCGCGGGCACGAGGTGATTTTCTGCTGTGGCGGCACGGC
>JAHEMB010000350.1 GCA_024643915.1 Rhodothermaceae bacterium
CGTTGACGTTGAGCAGGAAAATGTCGAGGTCGCCGTCGCCGTCATAGTCGCCGGTGATGCTGGTGCGGCTGCGCTTGTCCGAGTCGACGCCGCTTCGGAAAGAAACGTCCTCGAACGTCTGCCCGTCCCCGTTCGCGCGGAAGAGATAGTTGGTCATCTCATCGCCGACGTTCCCCCGGTTGATTTGCAGCCCACCTGCCGTCACGTAAAGATCGAGCCAGGTGTCGTTGTTGAAATCGAAGAAGTTGGGGCCCCAGGTCCAGGGTAAAATGTTGTCCTCCGATATACCGACCCCGGCTTCCTCGGTGCGGTCCAAGAACGCGCCGCCCTGATTTTGCAGCAAGACGGTCTTGCCGATGTTCGTGTAGAAATAATCCATGTGGCCGTCGCGGTTGTAGTCGCCCACGGCCAGGCCCATGCCGTTGTGGCAGGTGTTTGGCTCTTCCTCGACGCGCTTGGCGATGGCCGCATAGAAAAGGTCGGCCACCTCGTTGAACTGCCAGGCGAGCGGATCGGCGCCACCGTCGTTTCGGAAAAGGCGGGTCGGCTCGATGAGTTCGTTGAAGGGGCAATCGTTAACGAGGAAAATGTCGAGGTCGCCGTCGTCGTCGAAGTCGGTCCAGCCGCCGATGAAGCCGTAGCCGTCGAGGTTGTCGAGGCCGAGCAGAGCCGAGACGTCGGAGAAGGTGCCGTCGCCGTTGTTGTGGAAGAGGAAATCCTGGCGGCTGAAATCGTGGCCTCCGAGGTGGGTATGGTTGGCCACGTACAGGTCGAGCAGGCCGTCATCGTCGTAGTCGCCCCACGAGGCGGTGCTGCCCCGGTTGTCGCCCGAGGCTTCGAGGCCGGAGCCGGCGGTGACGTCGACGAAGCGCGTCCCGCCGTCGTTCTTGAGGAGCACGTCGGCATCGGCATTGGCGAGGTAGAGATCGAGCCAGCCGTCGTTGTCGTAATCGGCCACGGCCACAGCGCCGCCGTTATGAAACGGGTCGGCAGCGCCGAGCGCCTGGGCTACCTCGTCGAAGGTGCCGTCGCCGTTGTTGCGGAAAAGCAGGTTGGGCGCGTCCGTAGGCGCGAGCGAGTCTCCCTGCGAGGCGTAGAGGTCGAGGTCGCCGTCGCGGTCATAATCGAACCAGGCGGCACCGAGGCTGATGCCGAGGGTGGCGCCCTGGAGCGAGTCGAGCGAGCTAATGTGCCGAAAGGCCACGCCGGCCTCCTCGGTCACGTCGTTGAAGAGCCGCCTCGGCTGCGCCGTCGCCTCGGGAGAGACGGGCAACCCGGCAAAAACGAACAGCAGCGCAAGGCCGAAACCCGGAACGAATGCCTTGATGGTGGAACTGACGTGTCTCATTCCTCCTTCTTGTCCTCCCTCGGCAGCGCGGCGAAAAGCCCGCTCGCTACGATCACGAGCATGATGGGGATGTAGATCGGCAGGGCCGTCACTCCTGCCAGTATCAAGAGCGCAAGGGCGACAGCGAGGACGAAGACTGCCGCCGCCACGCCTTTGATGAGGGTGCCTTGCTTCTGCGTAATGTCAGGCATGCCCGATGTACAGGTTTTCTCGAAACGAACAGGCGAAGCCCAAACATAAAGGCAAGTGGGTTGAAGTGCAATGCGTTTCGCCATTTTCAGGTCCCCGAACAGCCTGCACGCCAATCCCCCCTTCTCCCCCTTCCCCTTACCGGTTCGCCAGGAGTCGGTGGTAGGCACTATCGTCGTCGAGCGTCGTCACGGCGCGGCGCACCTGCGGGTCGTAGGTGAGGGAGGCCTCAATCTGCGCCTGCTCGCCGAAGTAGCGGGCGAGGATCTCGGCGCGGAGGCGAGCCTTGAGCTGAGAGGCATGACGCTCGAAGTCCTCGTTCTTCTCCTGAAGGATGGCTTTTTCAAGAGCGGCGACCTCGTCGTCGGCTTCAGCGTAGCCGGCGGCGGTGAGGTCCTCGGACAGCTCCTCTACCGCGCGCTCGGCGCCCGTGCGGTAGGTGAAGTTCTGCGTCGCCAGCCAATGCTTGAAGGCATCGACCGTGGCGTCCGTCACTTCGAAATCCGCGCCGAGATCGGGGTGCTCGGCAGCGTAATGATTGGCGAAGAAGAAGAAGGCGGCGCGGCGGCGCAGGGCTTTCTCCAGTTCGCTCACGGGGCCGCCCGTCTCCGGCACGTCCGGCTCAATGCCACGCCCGTCTTTGACGGTGCGCCCGGCGGTTGTCTTGAACGTGCGACGGAGCGAGTCGGCGATGCCGATAGCGTTTCCGTCGTGGTTGCCGTAGTCGATGGCCTGGATGCTGCGCCCGCTGGGCGTGAAGTAGCGCGAAGTGGTGACCTTGAGCGAGGTGTTGTAGGGGAGGGGTTTGACAATCTGTACCAGCCCCTTGCCGAAGGTGGGTACGCCCAGGATCACGCCCCGGTCGAGATCTTGCAACGCCCCCACGACGATCTCGGAGGCCGAGGCGCTGTACTCGTTGACGAGGACGACGAGGGGCAGGTCGGGCACGAGGGGGGGCACCTGGCTGCGGTACTCGCGGTGTGTCTGGGGCTGCCGCCCGCGCGTCGAGACGATCATCGAGCCCTGCGGCACGAAGAGCTGGGTGATTTCCACCGCCGCGTCGAGCAGGCCGCCGGGGTTGTCGCGCAGGTCCAGGATCAGGCCCTTCAACTCACCTTTCTTCTGAAGCTCCAGGATGGCGGCGCGGACCTCCGGCCCGGCCTCCCGCGCGAAGCGTTCCAGCTTCACGTAACCGATCCCGTCCGCCTCGCCCACATAGCCGGTGTAGGTGACGTTCTTGAGCTTCACCTCCTCGCGCGTCAGGATGAAGTCGAGCGATTCCGGCTCACCCTCGCGCGCCACGGTGATCTCCACGGTGGTGCCGGGCTCGCCGCGCATCAGGTTACGCACGTCGGTCATCGTCATCTTCTCCGTCGCCTTGCCGGCGATGTGGGTGATGACGTCGCCCGTGCGGACGCCCTGCTTGTAGCCGCTCGTGCCCTCGATAGGGGAAGTGACCGTGATGCGCCCGTCGCGCTCGCCCACGTTGAGGCCCACCCCGCCGTAGCGCCCGCGCGTGATGATGTCGATGTCGCTGTTGTCCGCCTCGTCGAAGAAGACGGTGTAGGGGTCAAGGTCATCCAGCATCGCGTCGATGCCGGAGCGCAGCAGCTTTTCGGGGTCGAGCGGGTCGACGTAGTCGCTGACGAGCTCCTCGTAAAGCGCGCCGAAGATTTGGAAATTCTTCCGCAGGGCGAAGAACTCGTCGTCGCGCGGCATGAAGAAGCCAGCGAAAAACCCGAGGCCGATGGCGGCCACGACGAGGGTGGCGAGGAAAAAGCGACGGTGTTTCATCGGCCGTGAGTTATTAGGACGAGTGAGCGTGAAAGGACAAGGCAGAGGGATAAACCAACCGGAGCCCGCTACATGCACGCGCTTCACGGACCCCTCGTCCGGGCTTCGGTCAAGGTGCCTAATTATCGATACACCTGAGGCCCTACGTTCAACTATTCTAACGCCCTACGCATCTCCCGTTCCCGGCGTTGGGAAACGACGCGCGCCACGTAGATCGAGGCCTGGTAGAGGCCCAGCATCGGCAGGGCGACGAGGACCTGCGAGATGGGGTCGGGCGGCGTCAGGAAGGCGGCGAGGATAAAGATGACGATGAGAGCGTACTTGCGTGCCTTGATCATGACCTCGGGCGTTAGGATGCCCATCTTGGCCAGGAAATACACCACTACCGGCAACTCGAACAGCAGCCCCACCCCGAGCGACCACATTACGACCATACTGAAATATTTGGTGATGTCAAACTCGTTAATGATCTGATCGGAGATGGTGAAGTTGGCGAAGAACTGAAGGGCGAGGGGCGTGATGATGCAGTAGCCGAAGGAGATGCCGAGCATGAAGAAAAACGTGGCGAAGAACGAGGCAAAGCGCAGCCCTTTGCGCTCGTTCGGATACAGCCCCGGCTCAATGAACCGCCACAGGTAGAAGACGAGGATCGGCGAGCCCACCACCAGCCCGACGACGAGGACCGTACCCCAGTAGGCGAAAAATTGCCCGGTGATGGTCCGGTTCTGCAGGACGATGTCGTTGGCTTCGATACCAAAGATCTGGTACATGAAAAAGCCGGGCTTGGTCGGGCCCAGCAGCAGCACGTCGATCACCCAATCGCTGAAGAAGCTACACACCACCGTGGCCACGAGGACGCCACCCAGCCCTTTGATGAGGCTCCACCGTAGGTCCTCCAGGTGATCGAGGAACGACATCTCGACCATGGCGGCGGGCATCGGTCCTGCGCCGTCGCCCTGCGTGCCCGCAGGCGTCTGCGTGGCTGTGGCGCTTCGTTTCATATGGCGATAATGATAGGGTTTCGTGTTTCGGGGAGAAGAAGATCCCGAAACCTCCCTCAGAGTTGGTCTTTCGAGGGAAGGCCGTCGGCGGGGTGGGGGCGGCCCGGGCGGCGGCTGCTGTCGCGCAGGTTGAGGTCGAGGAGGGCGTCCACCCAGAGGCCGTCGGCTTCAAGACGTGCCTTACCGCCGCTCCAGGTGAAGTTGAAAAGGGTCGTCAGGCCGACGACCTTGAAGCCTTCGTTGTTGAGCAGGGACAGGGCGTGTCCGGCGCTGCGCCCGCTGTTGAGGATGTCGTCGAGCAAAACGATGGGGCGGTGGCGGTCAATCGGGCCTTCGACGAGGCGGCGGCGGCCATGCGGCTTGCGCCGCTCGCGCACGAACCCGCCCCGGAACTCGCTGCCGCCCGGCGCGGCGAGGACGGAGCACACCATTGAGAAGGCGCCGAAACCGTAGCCTACCACTTGAAACACGTTGCGCGCCCGCAGCCGCTCAGCCAGCACTTCGCCTACTTCCGAGAACACCCGCCCGTCGAGCATCGGGATGCGCGTATCGAGTAGCCATCCGATGGGCTGCCCGCGTGGGTCGGTGATGAGCTCCTGCTCGCGCCGCACGAGGGCCTGCTCGTAGAGCCGGCGACCCAGCTCGACCAGGTCGGTGTAGGTGGAGTCGGAGAACGGACTGTTCATGGGGAAACGTAATGCGTGAAACGTGATGCGTGAGGTTGCCCTACTGTGCCGTCGCGGCAAGAACCCTCACGCATCACGTTTCACGTCTCAAAAAACGACTGAGC
>JAHEMB010000351.1 GCA_024643915.1 Rhodothermaceae bacterium
CCAATTCCGGCGCGTGGATCGGGTCATCGTACGAATGAATGAGGTAGTGCGCGGCGCCGGGGTGCTGTGGGTTGGCATCGAAAACCTCCTCGGCGACGGCAGCGGCGCGCATGTAGGTCGGCACGTCGCGCTCGCCCCAGGAAGTGCCCAGCAGGGCGAGGGCGTAGAAGCTGCGGGCTTCCAGATCGTCCGGGTAGGCTGCGACGAGGCGTTCCATGGCCGCGGCGTAGGCGTCGGCACGCGCCTCGCGTTCGCCCGCGCCGTAGAGGGCCTCAATGGCGTGGAGATAGGCTTTCTCCCGCTCCGTCGGCGCTTTCGCCAGGCGTGCGGCAGCGTCAGCGCCGAGGCCCGCAAGGGCAGCGCGGCCTGCCTCCAGGTCCTGCTGGCCCCAGAGCGGGTGGGTGTGCGTGAGGGCCTCTCCCCACGCGGCCATCGCAAAATCAGGATCGACGGTGCGGGCCTCCCCGAAAGCCTCACGCGCGTCGTCGTACTCGAAGCTGTGGAGCAGCAGCAAGCCGCGCAGGAAAGGAGCCTGGGCCGCCTCAGCGCCGGAATTGGGGAAAACGACCTTGCCGAGGTTGGCGGGTTGCGCGGCGGCGTGGTCGGCGAGCAAGCTGAAGGTGAGGGCCAGGAGAAGGGCCGGAGCGAGAGGGCGTTTCATGACGGGGCGCCGGTGTGTTTGAGGAGCGTGCGACCAAGAAAGACACGGCGCGACCGTTTTGCAAGCCTTGGACGCATCCTGAAGCAAGAAATCACGAAAGACCATACCTTAAGGAAAGGGCTTCGGCCCGTCACGGTTTTCTCGATGGTACGCTTCCTTCCCCACGGCAAACTGGATAATTCGAGACCTCGCCATGCTAAAGAATTACATGAAGATCGCCCTGCGGAAGTTCAGGAAGCAGAAAGCTTATGCGTTCATCAACGTCTTCGGCCTGGCAGTGGGGCTTGCCTGCTGCCTGCTCATCGCCCTCTACGTCTACGACGAATGGAGCTACGACCGCCACCACGCCCACGCCGACCGTATCGTGCGCCTGGCCATGGCCCTGGACGAGATGGTCATCCCCGCAACACCCTCCGTCCTGGCGCCGCTTTTCAAGCGCGAATTCCCTGAGGTGGAGCAGGCGACGCGCCTCTACAATTTCACCATGTTCGGCCCCACCTCCGTGCGGTACGCAGACGTAGCCTTCAACGAGCCCCGCTTCTTCTTCGGCGACTCGACGACGTTCGACGTGTTCTCCTTCACCTTCCTCCAGGGCCGGCCCGCGCAGGCCCTCGCCCGCCCGAACACGGTGGTGCTGACGGAATCGTCCGCCCGTAAATACTTCGGCGAGGCGGACCCGATGGGTGAGGTGGTTACGATGGGGGGCCAGACCGAGTTGGAAGTGACGGGCGTGATCGAGGACCTACCCGCCAGCTCGCATTTGCAACTCGACTTCCTCGCCTCCCTCGAAACCAGGCGAGGCTGGCGGGTGCTGGACGACGAAAGCTGGAACTCGGCCAATTTCCTCACCTACGTCTTGCTGCGCAACGAGGCCGCCATCGCTTCCTTCCAACCGAAAATAGAGGCCCTCATCGAAAGGGAGTTCGGCAGCCAGATGCGCAGCACGGGCTTCGAAGTGAACATCGTGCAGCATCGCCTGACAGATCTGCACCTGCAGCAGGAGGGCGCCATCACGTACGTGTACGTGTTCTCGGCCATCGCCCTATTGATCTCCGCCGAGCGGGCTAAAGAGGTGGGCGTGCGAAAGTCGGTGGGGGCCGGGCGCGGACGGCTCGTCGCACAATTCCTGGTGGAATCCGTGTTGATGGTCCTGCTTGCCACTGCCCTGGCCCTACTGCTGGCCTACGTCGCGCTCCCCCTCTTTCGCGAACTGTCGTCGAAATCCTTTGCCGCCGAGGCGCTGTTCCGCCCGGCGGTGCTGGTGTGGCTGTTGCCGGGCGCCGTCCTGGTAGGGCTCCTCGCGGGCAGTTACCCGGCCTTTGTCCTCTCGTCTTTCCGCCCGGCCGAAGTGCTGAAAGGCGCGTTCGGCTCGTCACGGCGAGGCGCGTTTTTGCGTAAAGGGCTCGTTGTCTTTCAGTTCGGCATCGTAGTATTCCTCATCGTTGGCACCCTCGTCATCGACCAGCAGCTCCGGTACGTTCAGGAGAAAAACCTTGGCTTCGACCGGGAGCACGTGGTGGCCCTGCCCATTCGCGACCAGCAGGTGCGGGAGCAGCAAGCGACGCTCGAAGGGGAGCTGTTGCAGCTAGCCGGGGTGGAGCGCGTGGCGGGCGTCTCCAGCCTGCCCGGCAACATGCACAGTGGGTACACGGCCCGCGCCGAAGGCATGACGGAGGACCAGGCGCCCCATGTCGTGGGCGTCATTGGGGGGCAGGACGTGGTGGCGACTTTAGGCATGGACCTCCTCGCCGGGCCGGGCTTTCCCCAGTCTCCAGGCTTCGACGAATCGCAGGGACACGTTTTTCTGCTCAACGAGACGGCCGCGCAGGCCCTCGGTTGGGAGCCGGAGGAGGCGATCCGAAGGCCGCTGAATCTGAACGGGCGCGAAGGTGAAGTCGTCGGAGTGGTGAAGGATTTCCACCCGCGCTCCCTCCACGAGCCCATCCCGCCCGTCGTCCTTTTCATCGAGCCGCGCGAATTCGACTACCTGCTCGTCCGGCTTGCCCCAGGCGATGTAACCGCCACCATCGATGCCGTTGCGGCCTCGTGGCGCCGCCTCTTTCCCGATAGGCCCTTTGACGTCGTCTTCATCGACCAGTCCTACGATGCCCTCTACCGGGCCGAGCAGCGCGCCGGCAGCGTGCTGACGACCTTTTCTTTCTTCGCCATCCTTGTGGCCTGCCTGGGCCTGTTCGGGCTGGCGGCCTTCACGGCGGAGCAGCGCACCAAAGAGATCGGCGTGCGGAAGATCCTGGGGGCCAGCGTGGCCCACATCATCCTCCTGCTTTCGAAGGAGGTGGCGATCCTGGTCCTCGTTGGGTTCGTGCCGGCGGCGCCGGTCGCTTTCTACGCGATGGAGCAATGGCTGTCCGGTTTTGCCTACCGCACGGGTGTTCCCTGGATGGTATTTGCAATAGCGGCTTTTGCCGCCCTCGCCGTGGCGCTCCTCACGGTCGGCTACCGCGCCCTCCGCGCCGCCACCGCCAACCCGGTCGAGGCCCTGCGGTACGAATAGCCGGGCGGTGTGCGCGACCATGGTCATCACTTTCTGTAGTCAGGGAAAATTTGCGTGGTGCCGCGCACGGCCCGAACCTCGTGAAAAAGCGGAGGTTGAAAGCCACGCTCCGGGCACGTCGGCCCCTTCTTCTTTGTCGGGCCGATCCTGCCGCACCTCCCCCTTTTCGTGGAGACCGCGTCGATGTCCGCACGCCGGGCCCTTCTGGTGGGTTGGCTGATGCTCCTCGGCACCACCCCTGTTTTCGGGCAAGAGGAAGAAAAGCCGCTGAAGATTTTTGGCTACTTCCAGAACGCCTTCAGCTACGAGAACTACGTCGAGTCCGACGTTTTCTCCAACAACAGCACCTTCGCGGCGCAGCAACTCAACGCCTTCTTTCAGAAGGATTTTTCGCCGCACTGGACGGCCCTCGTCAACTTCGAGGTGCTCAACTCCTTCTCCACACGCGAACAGTGGGGGGCGTTCGGGCTGGAGGAGGCCTGGGTGAAGTACCGGGCGAACAAGCAACTCCAGGTGAAGGCGGGCCTGCACGTGCCCGTCTTCAACAACCTGAACGAAATCAAGAACCGTACGCCGCTCCTCCCCTACGCCATCCGGCCCCTCCCCTACGAAACCTCCTTCAGCGACATCATCGATATCGAAGCGTACCTGCCCCAGCGGGCCTACGCGCAGGTGTACGGCTACCTCCCCATTGGCGAGGTCAAGCTCGATTACGGCGTCTATCTGGGCAACGGACCCAACGTACGAAGAGGCTTCGAGGATGGACAGTCTGGCACGGACAGTACAACCACCTTCATGATCGGCGGCCGGGTAGGTATCCGTACCGGCGACCTCAAGCTCGGCGTCTCGCACACCAGCGACAAGAGCAATTTTCTCCTAAGAGACGGCGGTCGCTTCGGCTTGCCGACCGCGATGCTTCGCAACGTGCCACGCGCCCGCCTCGGCGCTGACTTCTCCTACTATCAGAACCGGATCTTTTTTGAGGCCGAGGCCATCCGCGTGTACGAGGATTACCAGGTCGATATGGATTTCGACAAGCGGTTCGCCTTTGCCACGCTGGGCTACCAGGTGACCGAGGACCTGCTGGGCTACGTCAGCTACTGGGTTATGCAGGAGGACGTACGGCTCGACGCACGGGAGATTGGAAAGCTCTTCGTCCCCACGGTGGGCGTCTCCTATCAGCTCCGCGACCGCATCATGTTGAAGGCGCAATACGCCTACGTCACGGCGAAATTCGACGTGCAGAGCGAGTTCGGGCCGGCGTCCGAGCGAAACAAATTTCACTATTTCGCCACCGCCGTGTCGGTGGTTTTCTGACCACGAGGGTGCATGAGAATGTTGCTACTCCTCGTCTTCTACTTCTCCTTTTGGGCCGTGCCCGCCCCGGCGCAGGTCTCCGTTATCGCGCACCCCTCCGTGCCGGCCGAAACGATCCGCCGCGCGCAACTGCTCGACCTCTACACGGGAGACGTGAAGCTCTGGGGCAACGGCGTACCTGTCGTTGTCTTCGACCTCCGCCCGAAATCGCCCGTCAAGGAGCAGTTCTATGATTTCCTGGGCAAGACCACCTCGCGGATGAAATCCATCTGGCTGAAGAAGAAACTGGCCGGCGAGAGCGACCCGCCCGAAGCCGCGGAGACCGAAGAGGAGATGCTCGAAAAGGTCCGCACCACCCCCGGCGCGGTGGGCTTCGTCAGCCACGCCCGCGTTAACGGGAGCGTGAAGGTGCTGACGGTGATTCCGGAAAAGGGGTCGCCATGAAACGCCGCGCGCCGAAATTCAGCGACCTGCGGCTGGCGACCAAACAGGCGATCGGTTTCGGCTTCGTGTTACTGGTGATGACCGGCGCGAGCCTCTTCGCGATCAGCCAGATGGAGGCGCTGCGCAAAGAGATCGACCACCTCAATGAGAACGCTCTCCCCCGCGCCATCGCCGTCGCCGACCTC
>JAHEMB010000352.1 GCA_024643915.1 Rhodothermaceae bacterium
CAGCGTCGTCTTTCTCATGTACGAAGAGGGCTTCAAGTGGTGGAACATGGGCTTCGCCGCGTCGGTGGCGTTCGTCCTCTTCGTCATCATCCTGGCCGCCACACTGCTGCAACTGCGGCTGCAACGTACTGATGGAGGATAGCGGATGGAAGATGGAGGATGGCGGGAGATCGCTCCACCGGCGTCTCCTCCATTCTTCCATTCGTCCACGCACAAAAAGTATGAACCGAACGGCAACATCGATCCTGCTCCACACCGCCCTCGTGCTGGCGGCGGGGCTGACGCTTGTGCCGTTGGTGTGGATGGTGACGGCCTCGTTCATGCCGCCGGGCGAAGCCAGCACCTTTCCGCCGCGCCTGCTGCCTTCGGACTGGACAGTCGATCATTACACCGCTCTTCTGACGCGCCTTAGCATGACGCGGTACCTGTTCAACAGCCTGCTGCTCGCTACCGCCGTTACGCTTCTCTCGCTCCTATTCAACGCGATGGCGGGCTACGCTTTCGCCAAGTTCCGTTTTCGGCGGCGCGAGGGGCTGTTCAAGGTGCTGCTCGGGGCGCTCGTCATCCCGGCGCAGGTGGCGATGCTGCCGCTCTTTTTGCTCCTGAAATACATGGGCGTCGTCAACACCTATTTCGGCGTCATCCTGCCCGGCATGGCGTCCATCTTCGGCATCTTCCTCATCCGCCAGTACGCCCTCTCCATCCCCGACTCCCTCCTCGAAGCGGCCCGCATCGACGGGGCGACCGAGTTCGGGATCTTCTGGAAAGTGGTGCTGCCGCTTATGAAGCCGATCCTAGGGACGCTCGCCATCTTCACCTTCATGGCCGTCTGGAACGACTTCATGTGGCCGCTCATCGTGCTGACCGACGACGCACTCTACACCCTCCCGGTGGCCCTCGCCAACCTGCTGGGCGAGCACGACCAGGACATCGAGTTGATGATGGCGGGGGCCGTGATGACGGTGTTGCCCGTCCTCATCCTTTTCTTCGCCCTCCAGCGCTACTACATCGAGGGCATCATGATCGGAAGCGTCAAGGGATGAGGGCGGAATGCGGAAAGAGAGACAACGAAAAGGACACGTTGAGATGAACATTTCGAGGTTGATTTTCTGGATGGCAGCGGCGGCCTTTCTGGGTGGCTGTGGCGCGGCACAACCACCGAAGGTGCCCGTGCAACAGGAGATGCGCTGGTGGAAAGGCAACCTCCACACGCACTCGCGCTGGAGCGACGGCGACGACTACCCGGAGATGATCGTCGATTGGTACAAGGAGCACGGCTATCACTTCGTTGCCCTCTCCGACCACAACACTTTGCAGGAGGGGGACAAATGGGTGAGCGCGGCGCAGGGGGCGCACGGCACCGCGCCGCTGGAGGCCTACCGGCAGTGTTTCGGGACGGACTGGGTGGAGACGAGGCAGGAGGCTGGGGAGACGATGGTGCGGCTGAAACGACTGGACGAGTACCGGCCCCTTTTCGACGAGGCAGGGCGCTTTCTGTTGATCAAGAGCGAGGAAATCACAGACCGTTTCGAGGACAAGCCGGTCCACGTCAACGCGACCAACGTGCGCGAGGTGATCCGGCCGCAGGGCGGCGCCAGCGTCCGCGACGTGATGCAGCGTAACGTGAACGCCGTGCTGGCCCAGCGGGCGGTGACGGGCGTGCTGATGTTTCCACACATGAACCACCCCAACTTCGGTTGGGCGGTGACGGTGGAGGACCTGATCGCGCTGGAGGGCGAGCGGTTTTTCGAGGTCTACAACGGTCACCCCTACGTCAACAATTACGGTGACACCGCGCACCCGAGCACCGAGCAGATGTGGGACGCGGCGCTGACGGCCCGCCTCACCGCCGGTGGCGAGGTGCTGTACGGCCTTGCCGTGGATGATGCCCACAACTATCATCAGCACGACACCACGCAGAGCAATCCCGGTCGCGGCTGGGTGATGGTGCGCGCCCCGGCGCTCACCGCAGAGGCCCTCATCACGGCGATGGAGCGTGGCGACTTCTACGCGACGACGGGCGTGACCCTCGCCGATATCCAGGTCGAAGACAGCAACCTTCGCATCGACATCCAGCCGGAAGAGGGGGTGAATTACCAGACGCATTTTATAGGGACGCGCCGTGTGGACGGGCAGGATTCCGGGCAGGCGGCCGAGAAGGTTGGGGGAGTACTGGCGGAGGTGGGCGGAACGACACCTTCTTACCGCATGAGCGGCGACGAGCTGTATGTGCGGGCCAGGATTATCTCGTCGAAGCCAAAAGCGAATCCCTACAAACCCGGCGAGTGGGAGATGGCCTGGACACAGCCAATCGGAGATTTCTGAGGGCACGGCACGTACAATTCGATGTCTGAGCAACCACAAGACGACGCGCCGTCTGAGCTGACGCGTTCTTACCTCGATACACCGACGCCCCGCGTGCAGGTGTTATCCAATGGCCGGTATACGGCCGTCGTGACGGCTGCGGGCGCCGGCTTCTCTTCGTTCGATGGGCGCGCCCTCACCCGGTGGGCCGGCGACCGGACGCGGGACGCCGACGGCTTCTTTCTCTACATCCGTGATCTCGACAGCGGGGCGTACTGGGGAGCGGGCCGGCAGCCGGTGCCGCGCCGTCCGAATCGGTATGACGTGCGGTTCGACCTGGGGCATATCGAGATAACACGAGAAGACGATGGTATCGAAACGCGGCTGGAGGTGGCCGTCGCCCCCGGCGCCGATGCGGAAATCCGCCGCCTGACGCTGACGAACCGATCCGCCCGCCCGCGCCGCCTCGACGTGACGAGCTATGCCGAGGTGGTTCTGAACGACTGGGGCGCCGACGCGGCCCATCCGGCTTTCTCCAAGCTTTTCGTACAGACCGAATACGTGGCGGAGGCGCAGGTCCTGCTGGCTCGCCGTCGCCTGCGCAGCCCCGAGGAGGAGCCGATCTGGTTGGTACATGCCATGATATCGGACGACCCCTCCGAACCGTCATACGAAACGGACCGCGCACGATTCCTTGGCCGGGGACGTGGCCTCGCCGCTCCAAAGGCGATGGCAGCAGGGGCGCAATTCATGGGCACCGTCGGCAGCGTGCTCGATCCCATCGTGAGCCTTCGGAGAGCCGCGACGCTGGCGCCGGGCGGATCTGTTCAGCTGGTGGCGTTGCTCGGCGCAGGGCGCAGCCGGGAGGACGTGCTGGCGCTGGCACGGACGGTCAAGGCGGTTTATTACGCCGAGGCCCTCTTCGCGCAGGCCGCCGAGCATGCGCTGGCCGTTCTGGAGGCCGTGGCAATCCCTGCCTCCCGCGCCAATTATGCGCACCGGTTGGCGGGGGCATTGCTCTATGGTAATCCAGCGCTGCGGGCGAAGGCCGACCTCATTGAGCGGAACCGGTGCGGGCAGGCGCGGCTGGCTGCGTACGGCCTCTCTGCGTCCCGCCCCTTCGTCGTGGCCCGCATTGCCGGGCTCGACGAGCTTCATACCGTGCGCCGCCTGCTAAAGCTCTATGCGTTCTGGCGCCTGCAGGGGCTAGCCGTAGATTTGCTGTTGCTCAATGATGAAACGGACAATGCTGAGGAATTGCATGAGGCGATCCGCGAAGTGGTGGTCCGGGCGCCGTTGCCGCGCATGACACGCGGGGAGGGCCGCGTCCTCCTTCGTCAAGCGGATACCCTGCCTCCCGACGATCAACTCCTTCTTCAGGCCGCCGCCCGCCTCGTCATCCACGGCGATCATCTGCCGGGCTTCGAAGCCCAGCCGCTGCCACCGGAAGCCCCGGGTCTTCACGCACGTCGTTTCCGAGGGGCGGAGGATGCTGGAGATGAGGTTGCCCTACCGTCCGAGGCGTTGCAATTTTTCAATGGGTACGGCGGCTTCACCGAGGACGGCGCCGAATACGTGATCCGGTTGGAGCATGAAGCGGGAATGCACCAGCGCCCGCCGATGCCGTGGGTGAACGTGGTGGCGAACGAGGATGCGGGTTTCCTCGTCTCGGAGACCGGGGCGGGGTACACGTGGAGCCTCAACAGCCGAGAGAATCGCCTGACGCCCTGGTACAACGACCCCATCACCGACCCGCTCAGCGAAGCTTTATATATTCGCGATGAGGAGGCTGGCTTCTTCTGGTCGCCCCTGCCGGGTCCGGTGCCCGCGCCATCGGCCTACGAGGTGCGGCACGGCTTCGGTTACACGGTTTTCCGACATGGCAGCCACGGATTGCTGCAAGAGGTGACGCAGTTCGTGCCCCGACGCGATGGGCTGAAGATCACACATTTGCGGCTGACGAATCGGGGCAACCACGCACGGAACCTGCGCCTGTTCTCCTACGCACGGTGGGTGCTGGGCGGTCTGGCTGAGCAAAGCGGCTGGTTCGTTGTCACCTCCTACGACAAAAAATCGGCTTCGCTTTTCGCCGTCAATCATGCCCGCGATGCGTTCTGTGAGCGGGTGGCTTTTGCCGCCGTGGTGCCGCCCGGTGAGGGCGGGGGAATAAGACACACGACTGACCGGGGAGCGTTTGTTGGGCGGCATGGCAGCCTCGCCGAACCCGAGGCGCTGACGGTCTCATCACTGCTCGACGGGCGCACGGGCGTGGGGCTTGATCCCTGCGCGGCGTTCGCGGTGCCGGTGGAGATCGCGCCGGGCGAAACGGTCGAGGTCTCTTTTCTGCTGGGCGAAGCGGAAGACGAAACGGCTGTCCGCTCGCTTATCTCGAAATACCACCAACCAGGCACAGTAGGCGAGGTACTCGACGATGTGAAAGCCTTCTGGCAGGACCTCACTTCGCGCCTGCGCATCGAGACGCCTTCGCCTGAGATCGACCTGATGGTGAACGGATGGCTGACCTACCAAAACCTCAGTTGCCGGCTGTGGGGCCGCTCGGCGTTCTACCAAAGTGGAGGGGCCTTTGGCTTCCGCGACCAACTACAGGACGCCGCCGCCCTCCTCTACACCCGCCCCGACCTGACGCGCGTGCAGATTCTCCTGCACGCCGCCCATCAGTTCATTGAGGGCGACGTGATGCACTGGTGGCACCCCCCGGCGGACAAGGGCCTCCGCACCCGCTTCGCCGACGACCTGCTCTGGCTGCCTTTCATCACCGGGTTCTACGTACAAACGACGGGCGAC
>JAHEMB010000353.1 GCA_024643915.1 Rhodothermaceae bacterium
CCTCCGATCTGGCAGCCCGGCCTGCCGCAGGGTGTTGAGGTCGAGGCGAAAGTATGCGTCGGCAGGGAGGGTGCGGAGCTGGCCGGGGGCGAAGCCGAGGACGTGCAGGGCCCGGGCCACGGCAGAATGTGTCTGATCCGAGCAGTAGGCGATGGCGCCCTCCTTCCGGTCGCCCAGCTTCGCGTGGCGGGCCGCGCCGAGGGCCGTCAGGTTCGCCACCGAGCCGCCGCTGACGAAGAGGCCGCCCGCGCCCTCGGGCATCTCGCAGAGCTGCCGCAACCAGTCCACCGTCACAAGTTCTAGCATAGACGGCCCGGCGGCCCCGATCCACGTCCCGGCGAAGACGTTGAAGCCGGCCGCCAGGGCCTCGGCCATCACGCTGACGAAGTTGCCGGGGCCGGGGATGTAAGCGAAGAAACGGGGGTGATCGACGTGCGAGACATGCGCGAAAACGTCGCGTTCGAGCTGTTCGAGGAGGACCTCGGGCGGCGCGCCTTCTTCCGGGAGGGGCTCCCACAGCTTCTCTTCCACCTCGGCGCGCGGCGCCACGCCGGAGACGGGCCGCGCCGGGAGGGTCTCGGTGTGCGCCACCAGCATATCGACGACGCGATAGCCCAGCGCCCGCATCGCCTCGGCGGGCAGGGTGAGGGGAGGCTCAAGCGTTTCCTTCTCCATAACCTCTCGGCTGACGGTTTACGCCGAAAGGTACAGCGAAGCGCGCCTCTGCTACGCTGCAGAACAGATGAAAAAAGAGGAATGAAGGAGAGGAAGAGAGGAGGAAACGAAGATAGGATGATGGGCAAGCACGCGTAGATTCGTTGGCTCGTCGGTCAGCGGGTGGCCGGGGCGTCATGGAGCAAGCGGCGGGGGGTGGGTGGGGCGCCGTTCTGCGGCAGGCATGGGAAGACGAGGGTGAAGGTGCTTCCCTCGTCTTTGGTGCTCGTCACCGCGATCCGGCCCTCCATCATCTCCACCAGCCTTTTCGTGATGGCGAGGCCCAGGCCCGAGCCTTGATGGGAGCGCGCCAGGCCCGACGATTCCTGCTTGAATTCCTCGAAGAGGTGGGGCAGGAACGTTTCCCCGATGCCGGCGCCGGTGTCGCGTACCTGAAGGTGCACCTCGGTGCCTTCGAGGGTGCCGCTGACCGTGATGCCGCCCTGCGCGGTGAACTTGACGGCGTTGGAAAGGAGGTTGCACAGGATACGGTGGAAGCAGGCGCGGTCGAGGCGGGCGTAGGCGAGGGGGAGGGGGCCGAGGTCGAAGCGCAGGCCTTTCTCCTGGGCGATGGGGCGGAACAGGCAGGCGGCTTCCTCCACCTCGGCCACCAGGTCCAGCGGCTCCAGGCGGAGGTTGAGCGCCTTCGACTCGAGCTGGGCCAGGTCGAGCACCGAGTTGAGCGTTTCGAGCAGGCGCTGGCCGCTCTGCCGGACGAGCTGGGCCAGTTCGCGGTGCTGCTCGTTGACCTCCTCTTCGAGCAAGGCAGCGAAGCCGATGATGGCCGTCAGGGGCGTGCGCACCTCGTGGCTCATGTTGGCCACGAAAGAGGACTGGAGGCGGGCGAGTTCCTCGGCCTGCGACTTGGCCGAGCGAAGCTGTTCCTCCAGCATCTTGTGCGGGGTAATGTCGGTCAGCACGCCATCAAAAAAACGAATGCGCCCTTCCTCATCGCGCACGGCAAGGGGGTAGTCGTGCACCCAGACGACCTGGCCGTCGGCGCCGACGAGGCGGAACTCGGCGCTGCTGGTGGGGTGGGCGTCGAGGCGGGCAAGATGGCGGTCGCGGTCGTCGGCGTCGAAGTAGAGGTCCTGCACGTGTCGTCGGCGCAACGCCTCAACGTCGTCGAAACCCAGGAGGCGGGCGAGGGCGGTGTTGGCTTCAACGATCCGGCCGCCGGGGGTGGTGCGGTAGACGCCGACGGAGAGGTGGTTGAGGAGGGAGCGGTAGCGCTCGGTGGTGTCGCGGAGGGCGTCGCGGGCAGCGGCCTCGGCGCGCGCGGCGGCTTCGGCACGGTCGCGAGCCGCCTGCTGCTGCCGTCCCACATGGTGACGCCAGGCCAACAGGCCGCCGGCCGCTGCCGCCAGCACAGCCAGCGCTACGTGTAAGGCGTCCAGGTCGGGCAAGCCAACCAGCGGCATGCGCACGGCCAGGAGGGCGCCCATGAGTCCCTCAGTGAAGCCCGGTACCATTATGGCCTCCTCGCGTCGTCGAGAAACGTCGCCGGGCGCTTCGTTAAGAAGCGGACGCTAAATGTAAGAAAAACAATGTTTGCGTGCAGCATCCCGTTTTCTTGCCTCTCCGATGACTGCCTCCATCTCCTGAGACATCGGCAGGGAGCGTAGAAAATTAAAGCGCCGTGAGGACAGAGAGAACGTTACCGCGTCGTCAAAACGGGCGTTGTGAAAGGGCGGGTGAATCGCTTAAGTTAAGCGCGCCTGTAGCCCCTAGTCGCCTTTTCTGCGTGCTCATGAAGCTGCCTTTCTTCCTCGCCAGTCGGTTCGTTGCCGCCGAAACCCTGGAGGGCACCATCCCTGTCGTGCGTGCCCAACTGGGGCGCGGCCTCTATGTCACGCTCGACCTGCTTGGCGAGTACGTCAGCGAGCGCGCGGTGGCCACAGCCGCCCGCGACGCCTACATCCGCCTCATCCACACGATGAAGCGCGAGGGCCTGCATCCCGGCAAGCAGGCCAACATCTCCATCAAGCTCTCAATGCTCGGGCAGAAGATCGACCGCGCTTTCTGCCTCGACAACCTCCGCCAACTCCTCCAGGTGGCCCACGACAACCAGATCTTCGTGCGGCTGGATATGGAAGGCAGCGACGTGACCGAATCGACCCTCTCGCTTTTCGAAGAGGTGTACCCCGATTACCCGGACAACGTGGGGGTGGTGCTCCAGGCCTACCTGCACCGCACCGGCGACGACGTGCGGCGGATGTGTGAGCTGAATGCCCGCGTCCGGCTGTGCAAAGGCGCCTACAAAGAGCCGCCCGAGATTGCCTACCAGCGCATGGACGAGATCCGCGAGCACTTCAACGAATACATGAAGCTGCTCATCACCGGCGCACGCTACCCCGGCATCGCCACGCACGACGACCTCCTCATCGACGCGACAAAGAAGTTCGTCGCGGAAAAGGACATCCCGCACGATCAGTTCGAGTTTCAGATGCTCTACGGCGTCCGCCCGAAGACGCAGGGGGCCATGGTGCAGCAGGGCTACAACATGCGCGTCTATATCCCCTACGGCACCGAGTGGGCGCCCTACTTCACGCGCCGCCTCCGCGAGCGCAAGGAGAACGTGTGGTTCGTGCTAAAGAATTTGCTGAGAGGGTGAAACGTGAAATCGTAGATTTACTTGCGTGAACCTGCGGTTTCTGTAGGAAAGGTGAAGGAGCTTGCCTCCACATTTCAGCAGGGCGCCCTCACGCATCGCGCATCCTCATTCGACGCGCGCGGTGAAGAACGGAAGGAAGAGCCAGCGGCAGTCCGGGGTGCGGCTGAGGGAGGCACCGGGCTCGAAGGTGAGACGGATAGTGGTCCGCTCGCCCGGCGCCATGCGAAACGGCAGGGCGAGGTGAATGGGGGCCTCTCGTGGCAGGGTCAGCGGGCCGCCCGCGTTGGCGTCGAAGGAGATGAAGACGTCAGAGAAGGTGAGGGCGAGCGAATCGTAGGCGGCGGGCGGGGGTTGGGCCAGCAGCACGCGCTTGCGCTCGGGCAGGTTCGGGCGGATCTCAAAGCGGTTTGCGTCGGCGGGGAGGGACGTCCACGCCGTGTCGCCTGCGACTTTCAGGAGGACTTCATCAAGGCGGAAGCGCAGGGCCTGCGCCTCGGCTGGCAGAGCCGTCGTACCCGTCTCGACCAGCACTGTCAGGAGGGCGCGTTGCACCGTTTGGGACGGCTGGTCCGGGGCCGCCACAGCGGGCGTCGGCGGCGCTGTTTCAATCTCCCGCGTCGTTGAGCAGCCGAGGCTACCGACCAGGAGCGACGCCGCCAGGCCGGCGGCGAGCAAGCGTTCCATGATAAAATGAGGAGAGGATTTCGAGGGCCGACGGGTCGAATCTACGAAATCCCCACCCACCGGCGTCAGGAGACGTTGGCCGGTTTGAGTGACCAGCCGTATTCCAGCAGCGGCCGCGTGTCGCGCATCATCGCCACCACAGCCTCCGTGAAGGCCGGCGACTGCAAGGCCTCGTCGTCGAACGTGCGGGAAACGAGGAACGATTTCCACCGCAGCATCTCGGCCACTTTCGGGTCGTCGGGCGCCTCGAAGCCGCGCGGCAGGCGCTTGAGGGCGTCGGTCGTTTCGGGCACCAGGCCTTTTGCTTCGAGGTCTCGAATGATGGCGAGAAAGTCGGCAGGGGAAGCGGCGAGGCGGCTGCGCCAGGCGCGCAGCAAAGGCATCTCGGGATGCCAGAACCCGGCCCCCAGGAACGAATTCCCCGGCTCGAAATGGACGTAGAGCACGCCCTCCTCGTTGCGCTCGCCCGAGCGTGAGAAGACGGCGCCGACGTGCGTCTTGTACGGCTGCTTGTTTTTGGAGAAACGGGTGTCGCGGTAGAGGCGGAAGATGGAGCGCTTGGGATCGGCGGTGAAGGGCAGGCCCAGGCGGCCCGCCTCGCGCGCGGCGTCGGCCATCAGGCATTGCATCGGCCACATCACCTCGTCGTCGAATGTCTCTTTGCGCGGTTTGAACCAGTCGCGTCGGTTGTTCGCGGCGAGGGCGCTCATGAAATCGAAAGCCTCCTCACGGAAACCGGGGAAGGGGGGAAGGTCTGTCACGGGGTGGTAAGGTGATAGGCTCGGATAGGAAGGGCAAACGTGCAGGGGCGCGGCAGCCTCTTGCTTGAGGCGGGCTTTCATCGCGGGCGGTAGTTCGGCCCAGTGGGTGTCGGTAAGAGCGCCGTGGAGGGCGTAGAGCAGATTCAGGTTGGCGTCGGGCCGCTGGTGCATGACGATTCTGTAGGCCAGCACTGCGCCCAGTTCTTCCAGGTCGGCGCGTGTGAAAAGGCCGGCTTCGTTGAGCCACTGCACGCTCGTAGGCCCGAGGTTCTTTAACGCCGCTAGGTCAGACGAAGCTTTTCCCATGCCGCCCCC
>JAHEMB010000354.1 GCA_024643915.1 Rhodothermaceae bacterium
GAAAGCGCTCGTCGGCAGCGCCTTTATCGTGATGTTTCAGTTCGCCCTCTTTCTCTTCGTCGGCCTGCTGCTGTGGGCGCGCTACGAAGGGGCGAGTCTGGAAGCCCTCGGCCTGACGCGCGGCGACGAGGTCTTCCCCAAATTCATCATCGAGGGGCTGCCGCCGGGAGTCTCGGGGCTAATCCTGGCCGGCATCATCGCCGCGGCCATGAGCACCCTTTCGTCCTCGCTTAACTCGCTCGCCTCCTCCTCCATGCTGGATCTCTACGAGCGCATCAAGGGCGCGGCCCTCGCCGAGGACCGCGCGCTTTTCGTCTCGCGGGTGCTGACGTTTTTCTGGGGGCTCGTGTTCATCGGCTTTGCCACGCTTTTCGAGGATACCGATAACCCGGTAGTGGAGCTTGGGCTGGCCATCGCCTCGTTCACCTATGGCGGGTTGCTGGGCGTCTTCCTACTCGGCCTCTTCGACCGCCGCACGGAGCAGCTCGACGCCATCGTGACGTTTGTCGTCACCATCGTCGTGATGGTATTCGTTATCTTTGGCGTGTGGTATGGTCCGGAGACCGGCTGGATCTTCGCTCTCAACCCCTCTGATGCCTTCATCGCGGAGGCGGGCCTGCGCTCCATCGGGTGGCCCTGGTACACCGTAATCGGGGCGCTGCTCACCCTCGGACTTGGATCATTGCTAGGGCTGCGGCATAGGTAGCCGATAGAATTTCCTATATTTGCGGAATGTGGATTGGGTGCTGATAGCGACCACGTTGCCGGCTGGACCAATCCGCACTCCGAAATCCGCACTCCCACGATGGCTCTCTTCGATAGATTAGGACGCAGGCAGGGGGGCGCGCGGGCGCGGTCCGTCGGGCAGCGGCTCGAGGCGGGCCGCCGCAACGGCGACGCGGACGACCCAGCGGCGCGGCGGCGCAACGTCGCCCTCAAAGCTGGGATCTTCGGGGTGCTGGTGCTGCTGACACTCGCGGCTTTCCCCCGGGGCGCCGTCTACGAATACACCGTAGAAGAGGGCGACGTGTGGCGCGACGAGACCCTCATCGCCGATTTTGCCTTTACCGTGTTCAAGGACCCGGCGACCCTCGCGCGGGAGCGCCGCGAGGTCCGGCAGCAGGTCCCGCCTTTCTTCCAGGAAAACACGAACGTGCAGGAGGACATGCAGGCCGCGCGTGACACGCTCGCTCGGCAGCTCCGCCAGATCTTCGAGATGTTCCGCGCCGATTCGAGCGCGTACGTTGATCTCCGCAGCAACGTCGCGCTCAAGCTTAGCCCGCAGCAATGGCAGCTCCTCGCCTCCGACTACGCCACGCGCCAGGGAGGCGAGGCGGCGACGCTTTCTGGGCCGCCGCTCTACGAGCAACTGATGCAGCAGGCCTGGGAGTACGCCGCGCAGATGGTTAACCAGGGCGTGCTCAACGTGCCCCGCGACAGCATCCTCACCGACCAGGTCATCATCAGCAACGAGGCCGAGCGGCGGCAGAGCACCGAGCAGATGGACGTCCTCTTTGGCATCAACGAGGTGGACGAGCAGGCGCGTAAGCAGTTCGCCATGCTGTACCCCGAACAGCCCGAACTGGTGAATATCGCCACGGCCATCTTCCGCGCCATCTTCCAGCCGTCGCTGCAATACCACATGGCCGACACCATGCGCGAGTGGCAGCGCCAGGCCGATCGCATCTCGCCCACGCGGGGGGTGGTGAAGGAGGGCGAGGCCATCGTGCGCGCGGGCGAGACGATCACCTCGGAGACGCTGCGCCAGCTCGAATCTTATGCGCGCGCCCTCAACGAGCGCAGCGGTGACCGCCTCGTCTGGCAACGGATCATCGGGCAGTTTCTCATCATCTTGGCCACCTACCTCATCTTCTTCCTCTACCTGTTCTTGCTGCGTCGCGAGAATTTCGACGACAACAAGCAAGTGCTACTCATCTCCATTCTCTTCGCTCTCGTCGTCGGCCTCTTCGCCATCGCCGTGCGCCTGCCGACGCAGTGGATGCTGGCTGTGCCGGTCGCCATCGTCTCGGTGCTGCTCACCGTCATCTTCGACTCGCGCGTGGGCATCTTCGGCACGCTCACCCTCGCCCTCATCGGCGGCAACCTGCTCGGGTACGATTTCGAGTTTGCCTTCGCCACCATTTTTGCCGGCACGCTTGGCGTCTTCAGCGTGCGCGATATCAAGAATCGGGGGCAATTCTTCCTCAGCGCCGGCCTCGTCTTCGTCGGCTACCTGACGGTCCTTGGCGCGACGACCCTTTTCTACAGCGCGCCCTCTTCAGTGCTCCTGGGCGACCTGCTCCAGGCCGGCATCAACTCGTTCCTGCTGATCATCGCCTACCCGCTCCTGTGGGTTTTTGAGCGCGCCTTCGGCGTAACAACCGACCTGACGCTCCTCGAGCTCTCGGACACGAATCGGCCCGTGTTGAAGGAACTCAGCCTCCGTGCGCCCGGAACCTTCAACCATTCCCTCCAGGTGGCCAACCTGGCCGAGGCTGCCGCCGACAGCATCGGCGCCAACGCCCTGCTGGCCCGCGTCGGCGCGCTCTACCACGACATCGGCAAGATGCTCAAGCCCGAGTATTTCGTGGAAAACCAGCGGCCCGGAGACAACCCGCACGACCAGCTCAAGCCGCGCATGAGCGCCCTCATCATTGCCAGCCACGTGAAAGATGGGCTGGAGATGGGCCGCCAGCATAACCTCCCCCGGCGCGTGCTCGTCTTCGTGCCGATGCATCACGGCACCACGCGCATCGAGTATTTCTACAAGAAAGCGCTCGAACAGGCGAAGCCCGAAGACCCGCCCGTGCTGGAGGCCGAGTTCCGCTACCCCGGCCCGCGCCCGGCCACCAAAGAGACGGGCATCTTGATGCTGGCCGACTCGACCGAGGCCGCCAGCCGCAGCCTCTCCGACCCCACCCGCAAGCGCCTCGAAACGCTCATCGACATGATCTTCAAGGCGCGCATAGAGGACGGCCAGCTCGACGACACTGAGCTGACGTTCCGCGAATTGAACCAGATCAAGGAGACGTTCCTCACGATGCTGATGGGCATTTATCACGTCCGCGTGAAGTACCCGGGGCAAGAGGTGAAGAACGAAAAGCCGGAGCAGAAAGCCGACGAGCCGGAGGAGGTCAACAAGACGCCTGCCGTGCCGCCCGACGTGAAGAAAGAAATCCGAAAGGAGGGCGTGGTCGGCACGTTTGAGCAGGGGATAGCAGCCGAGGATCAGGCTCCTCCTGAGGATGAAGCGGAGGTGGAAGAGCCGGGTGAAGCGGCCCTCGTCGGGCAGCCGGAGGACCGCCAGCAGCCGGCCCCGCCGGAGGTCTCCGGCGACGGCGCCGCGCTCCGCGAGAACGTCTCAGAGGAGGAGCAGCCGCGCGGGGAGGAAGGATAGAGGGGTGAGCGAATTCCTTACGGCACGGCTCTGCTGCGCACCGCGAACATTTCTTTCGACCCGGTCGTATCTTTTCGATGACCCACGGCGGGGCCTGATGTCTCGCCTCTGACGAACCGGCGCCATGACTTTTCTCCTCCGACTTAGGTAACGTCGCCACCCGGCTTACCCGCCGTAACGCGGGACGGTGGAGCGGTGTATTTCCTGAGGCGGCGGGCGAGGTCCATCGGCAGCCGGTCGTTTGTTTCCACAAGTTTCCAGTTTTCGGTTCTTTCGACGCAACCGGCAACCGACAACTTTTTCAGTCCAACAAAGCAGCAACTATGGCAGGCTATCCTTTCGGCGAGATCGAGCAGAAGTGGCAGCAGTACTGGGAGGAGGCGCAGACTTTCCGCACGCCCGACCCCGGCGACGGCGATTTCGACGCGTCGAAGCCGAAGTTCTACGTGCTCGACATGTTTCCCTACCCGAGCGGGTCGGGGCTGCACGTGGGGCACCCGGAGGGCTACACTGCCACCGACATCACCGCGCGCTACCGCCGGATGAAGGGCTTCAACGTGCTGCATCCGATGGGGTGGGACGCCTTTGGGCTACCTGCCGAGCAGTACGCCGTTAAGACCAACACGCACCCGCGCGTCACCACCGAGGCCAACGTCGCCCGCTTCAAGGAGCAGCTCAAGAGCCTGGGCTTCTCGTACGACTGGGCGAGGGAGGTCAACACCACCGATCCGAAGTACGTCCGGTGGACGCAGTGGATCTTCCTCAAGCTCTATGAGAAAGGCCTCGCGTACCAGGCTGAGATCCCCGTGTGGTGGTGTCCCGAATTGGGCACGACGCTGGCGAACGAGGAGGTCATCGACGGGAAGAGCGAGGTAGGCGGCTATCCGTGTGTGCGCCGGCCCCTGCGCCAGTGGATGCTGAAGATCACCGCCTACGCCGAGCGCTTGCTGAAAGGGCTGGACGACGTGGACTGGCCCGACAGCACCAAGGAGATGCAGCGCAACTGGATCGGGCGGAGCGAAGGCGCCGAGGTTGATTTCCCCGTCGTCGGCGTGCCCGAGCAGCGGATCCGCGTCTTCACCACCCGGCCTGACACGCTCTTCGGCGCCACGTTCATGGTGCTGGCGCCGGAGCACCCGCTTGTGCCCAAAGTGACCACCGCCGCGCACCTCGATGAGGTGGACGCCTACCTCCGTCAGGCGGCGGGAAAGAGTGACCTGGAGCGCACCGAGTTGCAGAAAGAGAAGACGGGCGTCTTCACCGGCGGCCATGCGGTCAATCCCGTCAACGGCAAGAAAATCCCCATCTGGATCGCCGATTACGTTCTCGCCACCTACGGCACGGGCGCCATCATGGCCGTGCCGGGGCAGGATGACCGTGACTGGGCCTTCGCTGAGAAGTACGGCCTGCCCATCGTCCGCACCGTGAAACCACCGGAGGACTTCGACGGGGACGCCTACCTGGGCGACGGCCCCGCCATCAACTCCGACGCTAGCGACCGCGCCATCCCCGGCATCGCCGAGCGAGGGACGAACCTGAACGGCCTGCGCGTAGACGCGGCCAAGGCGAAGATCATCGAGTGGTTGGAGAGCGAGGGCGTGGGGCGCGCGAAAGTCAACTATAAGCTTCGCGACTGGCTCTTCAGCCGCCAGCGCTATTGGGGCGAGCCGTTCCCCCT
>JAHEMB010000355.1 GCA_024643915.1 Rhodothermaceae bacterium
TGCAGAACGCGAAAGGGGGGCGGTAGCAGCGCTGGCGTGATCCACTCTTTACCTCGCCGCCCATGATCTCTCCGAGCACGGCCCTTCTCGTCATCGACGTACAGCTCGGTCTGGGCCACCCGAAGTACGGCTAAAGGAACAACCCGGAGGCCGAGGTCAACATCGCCCGCCTCCTCGCCGCCTGGCGTGAGGCCGCGTGGCCAGTCCTTCACGTCCAGCACCTATCCACTTCACCCACCTCAACGCTCCGCCCCGACGCGCCGGGGTGCGAGATCAAGCCAGAGGCGGCCCCGCTTGATGGGGAGCCGCTGTTCCAGAAGCAAGTGAACTGCGCGTTCATCGGGACCGACCTGGAATCGCATCTCCACAAATCCGGGATTACCTCACTCGTCATCGTCGGGCTGACGACGGATCACTGCGTGTCCTCGACGGCACACGTGGCGGGCGACCTGGGGTTCGAAACGTTCGTCGTGGACGATGCGACGGCGGCGTTTGAGTTAGCGGGGCACGACGGACGCCATTTCTCGGCCGAGGAGGTCCACGCTGTTTCCCTGGTAACCCTCAAGGACGAGTTTGCCACCCTTATCTCGACGAACGACGTGCTGTCGGTGCTCTAATCCCCCGAGGCGGTATAGCATCGGCGCTACCAAAGAAGCCATTCGAGTTCGACCGGGAGGCCGGCGGGGGCCGCCTCAAGGGTTTCGGGAAGGTGGAAGATGCAGTTAGCGCGGACCACGGATGAGTAGAGATTGGATGCCTGCGGACCCGTGTCGCGCACCGTTAACCGCCCTTCGTCGTCGAAGGCTGCCACACCGCGCGCGAAATAGTGGAGGCCGGCTTTCTTGGGTGTCGGCGCGGCGAGGGTGGCCGGATGAAGCGGGCGCCGCACTTCTTTACGACCGAGCATTTGCGCGAGGGCCGGGCGCACGTACTGCTCGAAGCACATGGCCGACGAAACCGGGTTGCCCGGCAGGCCAAAGATAATCTTCTCTTCGAGCGTGCCGAAGGCGAGCGGCTTGCCGGGGCGCTGACGCACCCGCCAGAAAAGCAGCCGCATCCCCATCTCATCGAGCACCTTTCTCACGAGGTCATACTCGCCCACCGAAACGCCTCCTGAGAAGAGCAGCACGTCGGCTTCGAGTGCCTCCTCAATCACCCGGCGAATGCTCTCTTTATTATCGCGCGCGAGGAGCGGCGGCAGCGCCCGCCCTCCGGCGGTGACGACCTGCACCGCGAGGGCCGGGCCATTCGAGTTGCGGATCTGGCCGGGGCCGAGGGAGGCCGAGACCGCCACCAGTTCGTCGCCCGTCGAGATGACAGCGACGCGGGGCGCGCTAGCGACCTGCGCCTCCGAAAAGCCCAGGGTTGCCATCATGCCGAGGGCGGGGGGGGTCACCACGGCGCCGGCCTCGATCATCAAGTCGCCCACCTGCACGTCTTCTCCGGCGGGCCGGACGTGCTGCCCCGGCGCGGGCCCCTGAAGGAACCGCACCCTCCCGTCGCCGGCCTTTGCCGTCCATTCGACAGGCGCCACGGCATCGGCGCCGGCAGGGAACGGGGCGCCCGTCATGATCTGCGCGCACGTGCCGGGCTGCACTTCTTTCTCAGGAAAAGAGCCGGCGGGGATTTCTTCGATGACGCGGAGGACAGCGGGCAGATCGGCCAAGTCGGCGGCGCGCACGGCGTAGCCGTCCATCGCCGAGTTGTCGAAGGGCGGGATCGTGTCGCGGCTGCGGATGGGTTCGGCGAGGGTGCGGCCTAGCGTATCTTCGAGCGCAACGCGCTCCGCCGGCTGCCGGGGCACCGTTTCGAGCACGAGCGCCCGCGCCTCCTCTACCGAGAGCATTTCATGCATGATTTTGCGAAGAACAGACAGGTTGATGGTTGTCGGTTGTCGGTTGTCGGTTTTATGCTGAGGCAAGCGATCATCATAAACTCGAAACCGTAAACCGATAACCCACCGCCATGCTCCGCTTCGCGTCCGACCCCGCCCGTGCTTTCCTGGAAGCCAACGCCCTCGAACAGCTCCGCCCGCGCGTGGAGACCGCCCACCGGCAACTCCTGGACGGGACCGGCGCCGGGAGCGAATTCCTCGGATGGCGCGATCTGCTCCTCGATCCCAACGACGCCCTCCTCGAAGACGTCGAGGCCACCGCAGCCGCCATCCGGGGCGAGGCCGACGTACTGCTTTCGCTCGGCATCGGCGGCTCCTACCTCGGCGCGAAGGCCGTCATCGAGGCCCTCACGCCCTACTTCCCCAGTCCCTCGAAAGCTTCAGGAGGAACCGGCGGCGACCTTTTCGGCGCGAAGGCGGGGCGGACGCCTGAGATCCTTTTCGCCGGGCACCAGATGAGCGGCGCCTACCTGCGCGAGTTGCTGCGCCACCTCGAAGGCAAGTCGGTTTTCGTCAACGTCATCTCTAAGAGCGGCACGACGCTGGAGACGGCCCTCGCCTTCCGCTTCGTCCGGCAATGGATGGAGGAGCATTTCGACGACGCCGACCGCCGCATCGTCGTCACCACGGACCCGGAGAAAGGCGCGCTCAACCAACTCCACGAGGAGCGCGGCTACAAGAAATACAAGATTCCCCCCGACGTGGGCGGGCGGTTCTCCGTCCTGACGCCGGTGGGACTGTTGCCCATCGCCGTGGCAGGCATCGACATCCGCTCCCTCTTCTACGGCGCGGTGGAAGCATGCGAGCGCTTTGCTACGACAGAAGACAACCCGGCGCTTGATTACGCGGCGCTGCGCTACCTTTTCCACGAGGCAGGCTACAACGTAGAGTTGCTGGCGTCATTCGAGCCGCAGTTGGCCGGCATCGGGCAGTGGTGGCAGCAGCTTTTCGGCGAGAGCGAGGGCAAGGAGGGCAAGGGGCTTTTCCCCGCCGTCGCCAACTATTCGTCCGACCTGCACTCGCTCGGCCAGTACGTGCAGGAGGGCAAGCGCACCCTCATCGAAACGTTCCTGATGGTCGAGCACGACGGCGGCGACCTGCCCGCCCCCGCCTCGGACGCCGACCTCGACGGTCTCAACTACCTCGCCGGCAAGACGATGCGCGAGATCAACCGGAAAGCCTACGAAGGCACCGCCCGCGCCCACGCCGACGGCGGCGTCCCCACGATGACGCTCTGGCTCGACCGCGTGGCCTCCGGCCCCGTCGGCGCCGCCCTTTATTTTTTCGAGCACGCCGTAGCGGTAGGCGGCTACCTCCTCGGCGTTAACCCCTTCGACCAACCCGGCGTGGAGGCCTATAAGAAGGAGATGTTTCGCCTGCTGGGACGGCCGTAGGCTTCGCGGGGCATGCCTTGACTGAGTAGAAGAAACGTGCTCCTCCTGCCGCTGCCGTGCTTGCTTCTGCCATCAAAAACCCCCTTCTGATCTTTCTCGCCGCGACGTTTGGGATCTCGTTCTTTCTCGGCATTCCCTTCTTGGTGGCTGTCACGCCCCTGGTCGCCGGGTTTCCTCCACTCGTCGCTACCTACCTGCCGCGCCTCGTCGTCGTTTTTGGCCCTGCCCTTGGCGCTCTCTTCGTTGTCTATCGACTTTCGGGCCGCGGCGGGGTCCGGGGGTTACTCGGCCACCTGCGCCCAAACACTCGTCACTGGCGCTGGTGGCTCGGATTGCCCTTCGCTGGAATTTGTGTGACGGGTGGCGCGTTTCTGCTCGCTGGTGCCTCGCCCGTAGCGCTTCGCCAGGCATTGAGCCAGGGGTGGGCGTTGCTGGCGGCGCACTTTCTCCTGCAACTGACGCTGATTGGGGTGGGCGAGGAGTTGGGATGGCGAGGCTGGCTCCTTCCCCACCTGCTGCGAAGATGGACGCGGCTCAAGGCTACCGGGCTGCTTGCGCTTGTCTGGGGCCTCTGGCACACACCACTCTTGCTATCAGGGCTCCAGATCGCGCTTCCCTTCGTAGGGCTCGTCGTCGCGCTGTCCTTTCTCTTCACCTATTTGTGGCATCGGGCAGGAGGCAACGTGTTTGTGATGGCCCTCGCCCATGCCTCCGTCAACGCTCCGATTTTTTTTCTGGACCATACAAGCTACACAGGCGCGCTGGAGACCAACCTGCTGCTGCCGGCGTGGCGATGGATCGCGATGCTTTACAGCCTGCTCGCTTTGCTGCTGCTAGCTTTGCGATGGCGCTGGTGGGGCAGTCCACCCGATCCACATGATCGCGTTGTTGGTACGCCTTGAACCGGGGCAACCCCGTCCTAATCACATAAGTTATACACACCGTGGATAACCCGTTGATAAGGAGGGTACAGCCTCTTAACAACTCCGTAACATTCTCCTCATTGTGGATAGCCGTGCACAACTCCCTCTTCGCCCACAAGTTATCCTTCCCCATTCACATTGTGGAGGAATGTGCATAGCGCGCGTAACTTTTCCGTCGCATTTCTGTGGATAGCCGTGGATACGTGTATAAGCTGCTCGAATCCATCCGAGCCTGACTGTCAGCGACTTTGGGGGGCTGCGCTTTTGTGGACAGGTTCGGGGATGAAGGGGCCTTATTATACACATTCCCGGAGAGACGATGTGCACAGGTACGCTTTCAACATTTCAACACCCTCTACTACTACTACTACTATTTATTTAATTCTATTATGTAATAGAAAAGGGGTGTGGACAGTGGATAGAGACTATGTTCAATTGATAGCCGGCTGTGTATCGATCTTTGTGGAGGAGGGATTGTCGGTGGGCCGTATATCAGTGGAAAGCAAATTGCGTGAATCAGTTGTACCCGCCCGCTACATCTATTACTTTACGCACGACAGCGCTCGTCCACCCGAAGCCCAGCCCCCATGATCACTAAGATCCTCGTTGCCCTTGATCCTGATTCCGACACCCCCATCGCCGTGCGCTATGCCGCCGAGATTGCCCGGCGCCACAACGCAGCGGTGACGGGCCTAGCCGTCGTCGATATGGAAAACATCGAAGCCGGGTCACGCGGCGGCGGCATCGGCAGCATGTACTACGCGGAGAAGCTGCGCGACAGTCTCACCGAAGAGGCCAGGGATAAGGCCCGCGAGCTGATCGCGGCGTTCGAGCACGAGATGGAAGGCGCCAACGTCCGC
>JAHEMB010000356.1 GCA_024643915.1 Rhodothermaceae bacterium
CTCTTTCTCGTGCCGCTTTCGCATGTACATCACGACGGTGAAAACCGCGATGACGAGCATGACGGCGGCGAGCGCGTAGAGCCACGCCATCTTCAGGACGGCGGCGAGCAGGGCGGTGACGACGGCCAGAATAACGAAAAGCACGCGTAACATGAAGTCGGGCGAAAGGGCCGGGAAGACGCAGCGGAAAGGCCCACGACGGGCGCTGCAATCTATCTCCCCTACACGGTGAAAGTCAACAAGGTTATTTGGTTGTCGGTTGGCCAGTTGACGGTTGGCCGGTTATCGGGGAGGCTTTTGGACCCATGTCCCAAAGACTACGGAAGGCAGCCTTGGGAATTTCGGATTTCGGATTTCGGGGCTTACATAAACGAACCCTTCAGGCTCAGCCCTTCAATCGTCGCCACCCCTGCGGGCAGATCAATTTCAGGGAGGGAGAAGACGCGCGTTTCGCCGGGGGGCAGGGGGTTGGGCTCGGCCCACAGGGCGCCACGTGGCGACTGCATCACCACGAAGTCGCCGGCCCGGCCCTGCACGTAGCTCCCGTCGAGGGGCGTCTTGCCGAAGGGCGTGTCGAGGATGTAGCGGGGGAGAGCGAAGCCACTCGTGCTGCCCTGAAGCGCCTGCATGATCTCCATGCCTTTCTCGATTGAGGTGCGAAAGTGCGCCGTGCCGCCGATGAGTTGGGCCTGGTAGAGGTAATAGGGCCGCACGCGCATCCGCACCAGCCCCTCGCAGAGCGCCTTCATAGTCGCCGCGTCGTCGTTGATGCCACGCAGGAGGACGGTCTGGTTGCCCACCGGCACGCCCGCCCGTAGCAGCTTATCAACCGCCTCCGCCGCATCGTCGGTCAGCTCTTTGGGGTGGTTGAAATGTGTGTTGAGCCAGATGGGATGGTAGCGTGCCAGCACCTCGCACAGTTCGTCGGTGATGCGGTAGGGCAGCTTCACCGGCATCCGCGAGCCGAACCGGATGACCTCGATGTGGTCGATAGCGCGGAGCCGGGCGAGCAGCCAGTCGAGGTGGCTCTCGTTGAAGGTGAACGGGTCGCCGCCGGTAAGGAGCACGTCGCGGATCTCCTCATGCGCGGCGATGTAGTCGATGGCCGCCTGCAACTCGTCTTTTCGGAGAAAAAAGTCGGCGTCGCCCACCATGCGCTTGCGGAGGCAGTAGCGGCAGTAGATGGCGCACTCGGCGGTGACGCAAAAAGCCACCCGGTCGTGGTAGTTGTGGATGAGGTTTTTGACGGGCGAATGCGCAACCTCTTCGAGCGGATCGACCACGCCCACGATGTCCGGCGCCAGTTCGTTCATGCGCGGGACGACCTGCCGACGGATGGGGCAGTCGGGGTCGTCCGCATTCATCAGGCCCGCGTAGTACGGCGTGATGTTCCACCGAAACACCTCCTTCGTTGCCTCAAGGGCGCGCAGCTCGTCCTCGGTCGGGCGGACGTACCGGCGCAGCGACGCCTCGTCGTGGACGCGGTTGCGCATCTGCCACCGCCAATCCTTCCATTGCGGATTAGAGATTGCGGATTGCGGATTGATTGAGATAAGCGGCATTTATTATGTAGACAGGCCGAGACGTCGAAAACCGCGCGCGAGCACATCGGCGAGGAAAGCGTCGTAGGATTGCCCCATCAGCTCGGCGAGGATGGCGAAGGTACCGTCGGGGGCGAAGGTGGGGAGCGGGTTGATTTCGAGGAACCAGGGGCGGCCTTCGGCATCGACGCGGAAGTCGAGCCGGGCGAAGTCGCGGCACTGGAGCTTGTCATAGATACGAAGGGCGAGGCGGTGCAGTTCGGCTTCGAGGGCGGGGGTGAGCGTGCCGCCGAGTTCGTAGGCCCAGTCCTGATGGGTCACGCCGCGCCGTTCGAGGGCGTGCAGGCCGATCTTCGTCTCCATCTCCACTGCCCGTTGCATCACCGGCAGGGCCTCCGCCGGCGCGTTGCCCACCACAGCGACGGTGAACTCCCCGCCCCCTTCAACAAACGTCTCGACGAGCACGTCTTGTCGATATGCTTCCACGGTCCACACCACCTGCGCACGCAATGCCGCCGCCGTCGCCACTTTGCTCTTCGCCGTGATGCCTTTCGACGAGCCTTCGTAGCGCGACTTGACGAAGAGCGGCCACGGCGGCAAGTCGTCCGCGTCTATGTCTTCTGGCGAAGAAAAAATGCGGTAGGACGGCGTGGGCACTCCAGCGGCTACGGCGAGGTCTTTCGTCCAGGCTTTGTCAAGGCTGAGGGACAGCGTGAGGGCGTCGGAGCCGAGGAACGGGATGCCGGCCATTTCGAGCAGGATGGGCGCGTAGGCCTCCCGGTTGCGGCTGCGCGCGCCCTCGGCGATGTTGATGGCGGCGTCCACGTTCAGGCGGTCCATCTTCCGCAGCAGGTCGTGGGCCGTGCCCAGCCGGACGGGCGTGTGGCCGAGCGCCCGCAACCCTTCTTCGAGGGCCTCGACCGTGGCCTCCGGCTCGTTCTCGGCGTCGGCGTCCGCCGCTTCCCCTTCCCGCCACGGATAATCATCGAATAGATCGTAAACGAGCCCAACGCGCATGGTCTTTCTTCTAGGCTTCTTGCTTTCCCAGCCGTCTCGCCGTTAGGATGCCTCGTGGCCGAATGCTAGGGACGATGGACGATGGACGATGGCGAGGATAGGCGAAGCGCCTGTAATCATCTGGCTACGCGGAAGGGGGGTGCAACCAGGGAGGGACGGCGGGCGTTGCGGGCGCAAAGAAACAGCAGTCCGGTTTCAATGAAAACACATCAGAAAGCCTTCTTCGTCGCCACCGACGGCGGCAAGCCGCAGGGGCTCGACGAGTTGAACATCGCCCTCGGTCGGGGCTGGCGCGTGGCGCACACCACGCCCCTCGGCGGGGCCGGCGCCCCCACCGACGCCCTCTGCCTCGCCGCCCTCGTCATCGTCGAGCGCGAGGAGAACGACACAAGCGCCGCCCTCGCTGGGATTGAGGAGGAAGCGGAGGACTTCGTCGATGAGATCGTCGCCCAGAGCGTGAAACGGCTGGAGGATCCGACTGATGGAGGATAGAGGATAGAGGATAGAGGATGGAAGATAGCAGGAGGTTGCATCGGTCACTTCCCTTCTATCAATTCCCTCCACCCTCCATCCAGCGAGCGTAGCGAGTGGTCTATCCTCCACCCCCCATCAGTCCGGCATCATGGCCTCTCTGGCAAGAGAAACGGGGAGGCCAAGGCGAAGGAAGGTGTCGTGGAATGCGCGGAGAGAAAATTCCTCGCCGCGTGCTTCTTTGTAACGGCGGTAATCCTCGCGCAGCTTCAGGATTTGCATACGGCCGAGGGCGTAGTAGAGATAGGTAGGGTTATAGGTGCCGCGCTCCGTCTCGCGCAGGGCCGGGAACGGGGCGAAGTACGCGATCTTCTCGAACCGGGCGGCGGCGTCCTCTACCGTCTCGCCAAACGCGTGCATCGAGAGGCCGGCGTGCCAGCGGGCGTGGCGTTGCAGAGCGCGGCGGAGCTGCCCCAGCCGCACCGCCGGGTCGCCGCCCCCCAAGCCCTCGTCCACCATCATCTGCTCGGCGTAGTGCGCCCAGCCCTCGACGAGCGAGGCGGGCGTGAACACCTTGCGCACCTCGGTCGGGATCTGCTGCTCGTAGAGGAGTTGGACGAAGTGGCCAGGCATGACTTCGTGGACGCTGATGCCTAGCAAGCCGGGATAGTTGAAATAGCTCAGGTGCTGCGTCTGCTGCTCGGGCGTCCACGCTGGGTCCACGTTGGTGACGTTGTAATACGCCTCGGTCGCGTTTTCCTCGAAGGGGCCGGGCGTGTCCATCGAGGCGAAGCCGCTCCGCGCGTAGGGCGGCGTGGGACGGACGAGGGGCAGGGCGTCGGAGGGTAGCGTGACGATGTTCTTCGCTTTCACGAAATCCCGCGCCTCCTCCACGAAGCGCTGCGCGGTCGGGATGAGGTCGTCGGGCGCGGGGAAAATGCTGGTGATGGAATCCATGACGGTGCCGGGCGGGCGGTCCGGGTCGATCTTTGCCGCCTCCCGTGCCACCCACGCCTGGTAGCTCGCGATGGCTTCTTCATTGATCGCTCGCAGGTCCTCGGCGGAGAGATCGACGTGCTCCTCGTACTTCAGCTTGCGCTCGAACAGGTCCTTGCCCAGCCGGAAGTCGCCGTCGGCGCGGGGCGCGAGGTCGTTTTCGAGCCAGTCGGCAAAAGCCTCGACCTCGGCGATAGTGGCCTGGCGGGCTTGGTCCCACTCCTGCCGTGCGGCGGCATCGACCGAGGCGAGGCCCTGCGCTTCGAGGGCGGCGGGTAGGTCGTCCTGCAGGAATCCTGCCGTGCCGCGCGTGAGGCGGGCGGTCAGCTCCACCCAGAGGGGTGGCACATCCTCCAGGTTGGCACGGGCGGTTTCGAGGAGGGCCGGGACCTGCCGCATCCGCGCCGTCATGCTTGCCATACGCACCGTCAGGGGGGCGAAGTCGCGGTCGGCGAGGGAGGCGACGGCGCCGGCCACGAGGCTGTTATACGTCATCGGGTTGCGCTGCCACGAGCGCACCTCCTCCAGTTCCAGCAGGTCGGCGCGGAGGGCGTAGTCGAGGATCTGGTGATCGAAATAAGCCGGCCCTTCGAGCGCCTCCCGGTCGATGGCTTCGAGGCGGCCGAGCCAGCCGTGCAGCACCTGGATGCGGCGATCGATGGCAGCGCGGGTGAGGTCGGACAGTTCGTCGTCGTAATCGTGCAGGCCGAGGCCGGTCGCGCGGACGGGGTTTTCGGCGTAGTACCAGTCGAGGTAGGCGCGGGCGAAACGCTCGTAGGCGGCATGGGCGTCCTCGCCGCTTTCCTCCTCGACGGCGCGGGGCGGGGCGCAGAAGAGGTTGAACGTAAGCAGGGCGACGAGGCCGGCGAGCGCGGCGAGGATCGGGAATCTCATGACGGCGTTTTTCGTTAGGCAATGCGTTGGCTACGCCCCGCCCCGGCAACGGTTGCGACCTCGCGCCCGCCTGGATTATTCTCTATCTTCGGTCCACCATGCGCATCACGCCCCTGCTCCTTATCGCCCTCCTCGCAGCAGCCTGTTCCGAC
>JAHEMB010000357.1 GCA_024643915.1 Rhodothermaceae bacterium
ATCGTCTCCAGGTGGTGGTGGTTGTCGTTGGTGACGGTGAAGAGCAGGTCGGGCCGCTCGCCGAGGGAGAGGGCCACCTCGATGCTTTCCATCAGCTTGTCGAAGCAGCGGACGCCGCGCGAGGCGTTGTGCTCCTCGGGGTCCGCCGAGTCGATAGAGAAGTGGAGCAGGTCGATCTTGCCGGCGAGTTGGCGGGCGCGCTTAGGGTAGAGGAGGCCATTGGACGTGACGGTAGTGAGGAAGCCGCGCGCCTTCGCCATCGCCAGGAGTTCGTGCAGCCCCGTGTGCAAGAGCGGCTCGCCACCCGTGAAGTCGATGACCCGCACGCCCAGCCGCTTGAGGTCGTCCAGGTTACGCGCCGCGTCTTCGAGATCGATCATCGGGGAGGGCTGCTCCCAGATGTCGCAAAAGCCACACTTCGCGTTGCAGCGGTAGGTGACGTAGTAATTGCAGAGGATGGGCTTCATCAGCAGCGCGGCGCGCAGCGAAAGGTCGGCGGGAGGAAGAACTTACGACGGAAAGAACAATAGTGTTGAGCGGCTTCGTAGTTCCTGTCTTTATGTTGATAGAATCCGGCAATGCCGCCCCTCGTAACGCGTTTTTATCTACCCCTTCCCTATGAACCCCGACGACGCCCTCCGCGCCCATCTCGTCGCCCTCCTCGACAGCCGCAACGCCCACGCCGATTTCGACGCGGCTATCGCCGGCTTGCCGCCCGCCCTGCAAGGGGTGCAGCCGAAGGGCCTGCTCTACTCGCCCTGGCAACTCCTCGAGCACCTCCGCCTCGCGCAGTGGGACATCCTCGACTTCTGCCGCAACCCCAATTACGAGCAGCCCGCCTGGCCGGACGACTACTGGCCCGACGGGGCCGCCCCGCCCTCGCCTGAGGCGTGGGACGAGAGCGTCCGCCGCTTCCGCGCCGACCTGCAAGCAATGAAGGCCCTCGTGGCCGATCCCGTCAACGACCTCTTCGCCGAGATCCCGCATGGCGACGGGCAGACGTACCTGCGCGAAGCACTGCTCGTGGCCGATCACAACGCCTACCACGTCGGCCAGTTCGTGGCCGTGCGCCGCCTGCTGGGTGCGTGGCCGGCCTGACGAAAAGCGACGAAACGGGCAATTGCAATAACGTAGAGGTTGGCGTAGGGGAGGAGGGGTATTTTTGATGATTCCTCCATCATCACGCCCTCCCTCTTACCATGCAACAGGACCCTGCTGCGGCCGACACCTCCCAGGTCGTCGCCGATACGTCTAACATTCTGGAGACCGTCAACGATATCGTCAACGGTTTCCTGGCGTTTATCCCGAAGATCGTCCTTGCCCTCATCGTCCTGGCGATCTTCTACTTCATCGCGAAGGGCGTCAAGACGCTCGTCCGCAGATCGACGAAAAACCGGGAGGCAGCCAGCCTGGGGATGGTGCTGGGGCGGCTCGCCCAACTCGCCATCCTCCTCGCCGGGCTGCTTGTGGCCGTAGGCATCGTGGCGCCATCCGTCGGGGCGAGCGAATTCTTCCAGCTCCTCGGCATCGGCAGCGTTGCCATCGGCTTCGCTTTCCGCGATATCCTGCAAAACTACCTCGCCGGCATCCTCATCCTGCTCCGCCAACCCTTCCGCATCGGCGACCAGCTCATCTTCGGCGATTATGAGGGGACGGTCGAGTCCATCGAGACGCGCGCGACGATGCTCAAGACCTACGACGGGCGGCGCGTGGTCATCCCCAACGGCGAGATCTACACGAACTCCGTCATGGTAAACACCGCCCACGAAGCGCGGCGAAGCCAGTACGATGTGGGCATCGGCTACGGCGACGACGTGCGCGCGGCGGCCAGAGTGATGCTCGAAGCGATGCAGGGCGTCGAGGGTGTCCTGAAGGACCCGTCGCCCGACGTGCTAACGGTGGAACTGGCCGGCAGCAGTGTCAACCTACGCGCCCGCTGGTGGACCGCCCCCGAGCGCGCCGACGTCGTCCACATCGCCCACGAGGTTATCACCACGATAAAGGAAAAGCTCGACGAGGCGGCGGTGGACATGCCCTATCCCACCCAGGTCCTCCTCTTCCACGATCAGACCGAGGCCACCGACGGCGACCGCACGCAGCAGCGCGAGGGCTGGCCCGCAGGAGACGCCCCGCCCAAACCCCGCACTATCGCCTATACCCTCCACCAACTCGCCGAAAAAACGGGAGACGGCCACACGCAGGACGGCAGTGCGCAAGCCGGCCGGCCCCGCGACGAAGCGCAGGCGCCATGAGAGCGCATTTCCTCCAACGCTGGGATGCCCTGCGCACCAGCTACTGGTTCCTCCCCAGCCTGATGGCCGTCGCCGCCGTCGCCCTGTCCTTCGCCACCACGGCGCTTGATGGGGTGGTGGGGGAGAAGTGGCTAGAATCCATCGGATGGCTCTACGCCAACAAACCGGACGGCGCCCGCGCGCTCCTCTCGACCATCGCCGGGTCGATGATTACGGTAGCGGGCGTGACGTTTTCCATCACCATCGCCGCGCTCGCCTACGCCTCGTCGCAGTTCGGCCCGCGCCTGCTGACGAACTTCATGCAGGACCGGGGCAACCAGATCACCCTCGGCACCTTCATCGCCACCTTCCTCTACTGCCTGCTCGTGCTGCGGACGGTGCGCAGCGCCGACGAGGTGACGGGCCAAGAGCAGGCCGCCGATGTCGTGGGCGCCTTCGTGCCCCACATCGCCATCCTGTGCGGGCTGATGCTGGCACTCGCTAGCCTGGGCGTGCTCATCTTTTTCATCCACCACATCCCGGACTCCATCCACGCCTCCCACGTCATCGCCGAAGTGGGGCGCGAGCTCGATGGCAAGATTGACGAACTCTACCCGCAGCACCTCGGCGAGGCCCCGCCTGACGCGCGCGACCCTGCGGAGGACGTGCCGGAGGATTTCTTCGACCGCGCCGCCCCCGTAGAGGCCGACGGCACCGGCTACCTGCAACACCTGGACACGGAAGGCCTGGCCCACCTCGCCCAACGCCACGACCTGCTGCTGCGCGTGGCCTACCGCCCCGGCGACTTCGTGGCGACCGGTCGCGCCGTGGCTTTTGCCTATCCTTCGGAGCGCGCGGACGAGGACGTCCTGCACGCCATCCGTAACACGTTCGCGTGGGGCCGGCGGCGCACGCAGTCACAGGACGTGCTCTTTCTGGTGAACGAGTTGGTCGAGATTGCCGGGCGGGCGCTCTCGCCCGGCGTCAATGATCCGTTTACCGCTATCGCGTGCATGAACTGGCTGGGCGCGGCCCTTGCGCAGTTGGCCCGGCGCGAAATCCCCTCGCCCTATCGTTTCGACGACGACGGTACGCTACGCCTCATCGCCTACCCCATCACGTTCGATACTTTCGCAGAAGCGATTTTCGATCAACTCCGCCCCTACGCCAGCACCGACCGCAACGCCGCCCTTTACCTGATGAAGATCCTGGCCGAGGTCGCCTACGAGATCAACGACAACGACCTGCACACCATCCTGGCTCGCCACGGCGAAGCCCTTAACATTGCCTGCGAACACGCGTTGCCTTCCAAAGAAGACGCCGAAGCCGTCACCGAGCGCTACCGCGTCTTCTTGCAGGTGCTCAGCAACCCGGCGGCCCGCCTCCGCCTCGACGTGGAGCACGACTGGCTGCGCGGCAGCGGGTGACGTGTGGACACAGTTAAGCCTTCCTGATGGACCGGGCCTCAGTCACGCTACTTTTCTGTTCACTATCAAGCAACTGATCTCATGCGCCAGCTTCTCGTACAGGTCCCCAGCGGCAAGGGAAAAGAAGTCGTAGCGCAGGCGCGCAGGCTCGACGGCATCAACCTGGCGCGGTTCGAGGCGGAGGGCCCCGAGGGGGGCCTGGACGTCGTGATGGTGCACCTCTCGAACCGGCACGTGCAGTCTTTCGTGGACCAGGTTTCGGAGATGGAAGACGCGCACCTCTCCTTCTTTCCCCAGGGCGTGCTGGCCCTTAAGCCACCGCCCGAGGAGGCCCCCGAGCAGGTGGAGGATGTAGAGCTGCGCAGCCCCCTCGAGATTTTTCTATCGGGCGTGCAGAGCGTGGGGTCGTGGCGCGGCTTTCTAGGGTACGCGGTGGCGGGCGGTGTGGTGGTATGGATCGGCCTCTTTACTGGCACCGTCTATCTGCTCGTTGCCGCCATGCTCATTGCGCCCTTCGCCGGGCCGGCCATGAATGTGGCGCTCGCCACAGCGGCGGGGGACGGGCGCCTGCTGCGGCAGAGCCTGCTGCGCTACGGCGCCGCCCTGGTGGTGACGGTGGCGGCGGCTTTAGGGCTGAGCCTTTTGCTGGGGCCGGAAGAGGCGACGGCGCAGATGGTGGCGCGCAGCCAGGTTTCTGCCGTGTCGGTGCTGCTGCCCCTGGCGGCGGGCTTCGCCGGGGCGCTCCACCTCGTGCAGAGTGAGCGCGACAGCCTCGTCTCGGGCGCGGCGGTGGGCGTTCTCGTGGCGGCCTCCCTCGCGCCCCCGGCAGGCCTCATGGGCATGGCCCTTGCCCTCGGTCGGTGGGACATGATGGGCGGCGCGGCCTACGTCCTCGCCCTCCAGCTCGTCGGCATCAACCTCTCCGGTGCCGCCGTCTTCCGCCTCGCCGGCCTCACCGACGACAGCGTCCGCTTCCAGCGCGGCTCGAAGAAGATCTTCCCCCTCGGCCTCGCCTTCACCGCCGTTTTGCTAGCGGCCCTCCTCACGTTCCAGTTCACCGACCCGCTCCGTCTCGAACGCGCCAGCCTCGACCAGCGCGTGACGACCGAGATTGGCCGTGCGTTCGACGAGATCGAGCAGGTCACCCTCGTCGAAGCGCTGGCCCGCTTCCCCCGCACCGACATCCCCGGCCAGAACACGATCCTCAGCAACGTGATCGTGCAGCGTGCCCCCGATGCGGGTCTCTCCGACGAAGCATTGCAAACGCAAGTGCAGCGGCAGGTACAGCAGCGGATTCGGGAACAGTACCCGTTCCTCACACCCCTCGTCAACGTTACCGTGCTGGCGGCGCCGGAGTAGCGTGGGGGCATGAATCGAGGAATCGAAGAGCCGAAGAATCGAGGAGAAGGT
>JAHEMB010000358.1 GCA_024643915.1 Rhodothermaceae bacterium
CAGCTGGACGCCCCGGTGGTCTCGAACGTGGGTCGCACCGACGGCTTCTGCCCGGGCAACGCCTGGTGGAATCTCGGCGGCTACAACATGAATTTCTGCCGGGCGAACAGCGGGTTCGGGAACACGGGCGAGATGGCGAACGTGATCTATCACGAATATGGGCACGGCATCACCGACGTGATGTACGGCATCCGCAACGGCGCCCCTCAGCCCCCCGGCGACATGCACGAGGGCAACTCCGACATCGTGGCGAACTTCCTGGACCGGAACCCCGTCATCGGACTCGGCTTCTTCGACGGCGACTGCACGAACGGCATCCGCAACGCCGACAACTCGCTGCAATGGCCGGCCGACAACAACGGTGGCCACTTCGGCGGCCAGATCATCGCCGGCTTCTACTGGGACGCCTGGCAATCGCTCCTCGCCGAGAAGCCCCAGACCGAGGCGGACGAGATCGCGATGGACGCGTGGTACTTCGCACGCGATGCGGGCGTGCCGCAGAACCAGGCGGATCAGGTTCTGTGGACCTTCATGATGGACGACGACGACGCGAATCTCGACAACGGCACCCCGAACTACGACCACTGGTGACGCGGGCGCGTTGCACGTCGCCGGCTTCTTCCAGCACGAAATTCACCGGCTGCCCGTTCACCTCCACCGATTGGATATCGGCGTCGCGCGGGAAGGCCGGGGCGGCGACGAGTCGCGTGTCGCCCGGTAGCCCCAACGTCCGTTCCGCCGTGAGGCGCAGCTGCCCCGCGCCCCGCGCCAGCGCCAGGTCGAACGCGCCGCCGGCCACGGGCACCTGCCGTACTGCGACGGCATCCCAGTCTGCCGGGAGCTGGGGCGCGACGTGCAATGCTGTGCCGCCGTCGCGCGCTTCCACGCCCAGCAGGCCGCGTACGAGGGGCGTAGCGACCATCGCTTCGGACCAGATCTGGTGATGCGACGACCGCCCGAAGGCCGTGTTGTAATCGCCCGAGAGGAGTTCGGTGACGTAGCCGAGGGCGTCCTGATAGGTCAGGAGGACGTTCGCCATGAGGGCCTGGTAGCCTACGTGCGGCCGGTCGTAGCGGTAGGCGCCCATCGCCGCCCAGCCGGTGAAGAGGGGCCAGATGGAGCCGTAATGATAGGAGAGGGGGTCGTAGGCCGGGCTGTTTTTGGAGAGGATGCGCGTACCCCAGGGCGTCGCCAAGGCGCCGCTGCCGATGTGGTCGAGGGCCTGCTGCGCGCGCGCGTCGTCGAGCGTGTGCCACCAGAGGGGGACGGCGGGCAGGACGGTATCCTCTTCCCACAGCCGGCCCGCCGCCGGGGCCGTCGCGGGGGAGCGGGTGGAGAAGGCATAGTAGCCCTCGTCCGCTACCCAGTAGGTCGCCTCCGTCGCTGCTTTCACCCGTTCGCGGAGGGCGCGGGCCTCTCCGGCCAGCACCGGCTCGTCCATCACCCCGGCCAGGATCGCGATGCTTGCCAGGGCTTCCATCCACAGCCCCTGCATGTAAATCTCCTCGTGCCCCGGGTACAGCACGCCGCCCTCGATCCAGCCGTGCCCCGCCTCCGTGTTCTCAATTAGGTCGTTGCCGTCGGCGTCGGTGCCTTTGGTGAAACGGTAGGCGGCCTTGATCGCGTCCCAGTTCTTCTCGATGAACGCGCGATCCCCTGTGGCCTGATAGTAATCGTTGTGAACGATGACGAAGAGGGGGGTGGCGTCGGCGCTGTTCCACGGGTAGGAATACGCCTCGAACCAGGGCAGCAGGGCGGCGCTCTGGCTGATCTCGTGGGGGATCTTGCCGTCGGCCCGCTGGAACTGCTTGAGGAAGTCGAGGGCGGTGCGGGTGGCGGCGAGGTCGCCGTAGGCGGTGGTGGCAAAGGCCGTCCAGAGGGCATCGCGCCCGAAGAACCAGGCGAAGCCGGGCCGCTCGCTGTTGCCGGACGTTCGGAAGCCCGCCAGGAAGCCGGTGCCCAGGAAGGGGTTTGTCGCCAGCCCCTTGTCGGTGCCGATCTTGGCCCAGGTGAAGGCCGCGTCGAGTCGGTCGTCGGGCGTGTCTACCTGCACCGTGTTTGCCAGCAAATCTGCGTAATGCTGTGCCGTTTGGGTGTAAAGCTGCGGCGCCTCGGCGAGGAGCTTCCGGTAGGTGGTCTGCGCCGCCGCGCGCCCCTCCACACTGCCGGCCACGACGAGGGGGACGAGGTGGGTCGCCGCCGTCTCGGGCGTCACCGCGATGACCATCTGCGCGGGCAGGTCTTTGGGCTCCTCCTGATAGGGTTCCAGCGACACCTCGCGCGCCGAGGGCGAGCCGACGACGCCCACGAACCGCTGCGTCTCCTCGACGAAATAGTACGCGCCGTCGGTCTCGTCCCAGCCCACCCCCGCCGTCATCAGCCCCGCCGGCCACATGAGGGCGAGGTCCGGCCTAAAAGTGGCGATGACGTTGAGCGGCAGCGCCGTGTCGATGTCAAGCAGCATCACCACGCCCGGCTCGTCGAGGGGCGCGAAGAGGATCTGGCGTACGGTGAAGGCGGCGTGCGCGTAGGTGAGAATGGTCGCCTCGGGGCGCACCTCGATAGCGGTCATCACGTCCAGCCCCTCCACAGGGATGGGCGAGTAGCCTTCGATCTGAAACGAGAGGCGGAAATCCTTCAGGATCTTGAGCGGGTACGTCCACACCTCGAACGGCTGGTTCTCGTAGCCGAAGACCGCCGCCCGCCGCCCGACGACGTCGAAGAAAGCGCCGGCTTTAGCCGGGCGCCTCAGCGCCGGCCCGCTCTCGGCCCGCTCGAAGTGCGGCACCAGCGCCTGCGCCTGCCCGGCCGCCTCCGGCAGGTCGACGATGAGCGTCAGAAAAAAGATCAGGAGGCAGGAGGAAAACGTAGACTTGAGCATCGCGCAGAAAGGCCTGGTTCGAGGATCACGCCGGAAAAATACGGCAGAATGCAGGGAGTGAGGCAAGGCCCTCGACCTTCCCTCTTCTATCCTCGATCCTCCATACTTAGGCGCACACGTAGGTCAGAGGTGATGATGCGGCAAGTTCGGCTGGTCAGAGCCTGGCGGAAGGCCGCCGACGTGTTGTCCTTGATCAGTCCATGCGCCTCGCTTCCGCCGGCCATGTCGATGATGACGCCGTCGCAATACTCATGGCGCATTTCGCTGCCGGCCTCCAGCGCGAAGTATTCCTCGACCGAGAGATAGGCGGCGGCTTGCATGGAACCAGGCGAAATGTTTGTCAGGCCGTTCCATCTTCTTCGATGCCTGGCGCCTTGTTTAGATCCTGGCAACAACCTCTTATGAATGTCGAGTGATGAACAAGAAACCGAAGGTTACCGAAGGAAATGTTGATTGGAGAAGGATTTGTCTCGGCCTCAAGCATGGCAGCAGTTCCTTCGACATTCAACATTCCTTGCTCTCCATTCTGCAATTAAAACCAGGAAGCCGCTCCACGCGCCGTCACTCCCCCGCGTATGGCACGCCTTCCTCGATCCACGCCGGGCCCGGCTCGCCCTTCAGGTAGTGGTCGAAATACTCTTTCATCTTCACCGCCCAGTCGAGCTTGTTGGGGTACTTGGCCGGGTGATGGTCCTCGCCCCGGTACTGGAGGAAGATGCATTCTTTCTCCAGGCGGCGGCAGGCCAGGTACAGCTCGATGCTCTGGTACCACGGCACTGCCCCGTCGTCGTCGCCGTGGATGATGAGGAGGGGCGTTTCGAGGTGATCGACGAAGAAGAGGGGGGAGTTCTCGATGTAACGGTCGCGGCCTTCCCAGAGGCTGGCGCCCAGGCGGCTCTGCGTCATCTCGTACTGGAACTGCCGGGCCAGGCCGGAGCCCCACCGGATGCCGCCATAGGCGCTCGTCATGTTGGAGACGGGCGCCCCGGCGATGGCAGCGGCGAAGAGATTCGTCTGGGTGACGATGAAGGCCGTCTGGTAGCCGCTCCACGAGTGCCCGTGCAGCCCCACCCGGTCCGGGTCGGCGATGCCCAGGTCGATCAGCTTCTGCACGCCCGGCACCACGGATTTCGTCGCGGCAAAGCCGGGACGGCTCACCTCGAAGCGGACGTCGGGCAGGAAGAGGACGTAGCCGTTGGAGGCATAGAGGGGGAAGGCGGGCCGGTGGTTCACCCTCGGCTGGTTGAACTCGTGCAGCCGTTGCGAGAAGAACCGGTAGTAGTAGACGACCACCGGGTAGCGCTTCGACGGGTCGTAATTCTCCGGCTTGATGATGACGCCCTGCATCGGCGTCCCGTCCAGGCTCTGCCATTCGACCAGTTCGGACGTGCCCCAGGCAAAGTCGGCCATCTGCGGGTTGACGTCCGTGATCTTGCGCGGATTGCCAAGGTCCGGGCCGGCCGCCCACAGGTCGGGGAATTCGTCGTAATCCTCCTGCGTGAAAAGCAACACGGGCGCTTCCTCGGCCCTCGCCAGAAACGTCAGCAGCTTCTCCTTTTCCACGAGGGTCTGTACCCCGCGCCGCCCGACCTGGGCGCGATAGAACCCGTCGCTCTTCTTCAGGTCATGGTAGCCTTCGAGCAGGAGGTCTTCGCCCGCCTCGAAAAAGCGCTGGTCGGGGTCGGTCTTGACGACGCGGAAGATGCGCTTGTTGGCGCGTCCCTGGCCGTCCGTGAGGCGGAAGGGGGCGCTGCCGTCGGTGGGGACCTGCCACACGTCGTACTTGTCGTAGATCAGCACGGCGTCGTCGTTCTCCACCCAGCCGCCCACGCCGTAGCCGGGCACGGCGGAGGGGTAGTCGTGGTCCTCGTCGGCAAAGGGCGCATCGAGGGCGGCCGTGAGGTTGCGCACGGCGCGCGTCTCGGCGTCGTACAGGTGCCAGTCGCCGTCGCGGTAGAAGGCGGCGTACCGGCCTTCGGGCGAGAGGCTGCTGCTTTCTTCGAGGCGCTCGGCCACTTGCGTCTTCTCGCCCGTGTTCAGGTCGATCACGTAGAGGTCGTAGAAGAAGCCCTCCCACGTCATCTCTTTGAAATACGGCTTGCGCGCCTCGCCGAGGATGAAGCGGTCATTTTGTGGCAGGCCCTCGGTCTGCACGTCGAGGTCGCCGAGGGGAACG
>JAHEMB010000359.1 GCA_024643915.1 Rhodothermaceae bacterium
ATCTCGTCGAGCCTGCGGCACACCTGCGCTGCCACCCTCCCCACGAGGGCCGAGTATTTCCGCTACGACTGGAAACGCGACGGGCTCTGGAACCTGACGTTCGTGGCGGGCATCCTCGTCGGCGGCATCATCGCCGGAACGATCCTCTTGAATCCCGACCCCATCGCCCTCGCCTCGGCCACGCAGGCGGACCTGGCCGCCCTTGGCATCGAAGACTTCACCGGCCTCGTGCCGGCGGACCTCATTTCGTGGAGCAGCCTCACCACCCTACCGGGGCTGGCCGTCCTCGTGGTAGGCGGCTTCCTGCTGGGCTTCGGGGCGCGCTACGCGGGCGGCTGCACGTCGGGGCACGGCATCATGGGCCTCGCCACGTTCCAGAAGGCGTCGATGATTGCCGTGGCGGGCTTTTTCATCGGCGGCCTCTTCATCACGTTCGTCGTCCTCCCCCTCCTGCTCTGATATGGCCATGAACGAAACGCAACCCATCACCGCACCCGGCCTGAGCGGCGACGGCCATACCGAGGAGGCGTACTGGACCTTTCGGGAGACGGCACAGCGCGAGCGCCTGCTGACGTACCTGCTGCTCGGCATTTTCTTCGGCACCCTCCTCGTCAAAAGCGAGGTCGTTTCCTGGTTTCGGATCCAGGAGATGTTTCGCTTTCAGAGCTTCCACATGTACGGCATCCTCGGCAGCGCCGTCGTTGTGGGGGCCATCTCGGTGGCACTCATCCGCCGGTTCGGCATCAAGAACGTGCGGGGCGAGCCGATTGAGATCAAGCAGAAAGACGTGGGGAGAGGCTACGCCCCGCTCCTCGGCGGCATCACGTTCGGCCTGGGCTGGGCTTTGCTGGGCGCCTGTCCCGGCCCCCTCTACGCCCTCATCGGCAGCGGAGTGACGGTGATGGTGGTCGGGCTCGCCAGCGCCATTGCCGGCGCGTGGGCCTACGGCCACCTCCGCCCCCGCTTGCCGCACTGAGTTTGAAACGACGAACCGAAGCAACGAGGAAACGACGAGAGGACGAATTGACGATTCCTTTCCTCCAGCCTTTCTTCGATTCGTCGTCTCTTCGACTCATCCACCGATGCCACCTGGCATCACCTACCCGGAAACCGCCTACCCTTCTAGAAAGCAAGACCCTGGAGGCCAGAAATGCTTGTCCGTCAGATTTTCGAGCCGAAGCTCGCGCAATACGCCTACCTCGTCGGCTGTCCGGCGACGGGTGAGGCCCTTATCATCGACCCGTTACGGGACGTCGATCAGTATTTCGACCTCGCGGAGTCGAAGGACCTGCGCCTGGTGGCCGCCGCCGACACCCACATCCATGCCGACTACCTGACCGGCCTGCGCGAAATGGCCGAGCATGGCCTGAAGGTCTACGCGTCCGACGAGGGCGGCGAGGACTGGCGCTACGAATGGCTGCGCGGCTCCGAATACGAGCACAAGCTCATCAAAGATGGCGACACCTTTATGGTGGGCAACATCCGCATCGAGGCCGTCCACACGCCCGGTCACACGCCCGAGCACATGAGTTACCTCGTCACCGACCTGGGTGGCGGGGCCGACGAACCCATCGCCATCGCCACCGGCGATTTCGTCTTCGTGGGCGACCTCGGCCGGCCCGACCTGCTGGAGACCGCCGCCGGGCAACAGGGCACGATGCAGGAAGGCGCCAAAGTGCTGTTCGACTCGGTGCAGCGTTTTAAGAAGATGAAGCCTTTCCTCCAGGTATGGCCGGCGCACGGCGCGGGCAGTGCCTGCGGCAAGGCCCTCGGCGACATCCCTGTCTCGACCGTGGGCTACGAGTTGCGCTACAATGCGTCCATCGAAGCCTCTGAGAGCGAGGAGCGCTTCGTCAACTTCATCTTGCAGGGTCAGCCCGAGCCGCCGATGTATTTCGCGCGGATGAAGAAAGAGAACCGGAGCGGCCCCGCCGTCCTCGGCGGCCTCCGCCAGCCCCGCCGCCTGACAGTCGCGGAACTGGGCGACCTCGCGGGGCGCACCACCGTGGCCGTCCTCGACACGCGGCCGGATCGCTCCGCGTTTATGAAACAGCACCTCCCCGGTGCGCTCTATGCCCCCATCGACAACACCTTCCCCACCGTCGCCGGCTCATACGTCGAGGCCAAGATGCCGATTTACCTCCTGATCGAGCACGAAAAGCTCGACGAGGCAGTGCGCGACCTCGCGCGTGTCGGCCTGGACAATGTGGCGGGCTACGCCACCCCGGATACCTTCGCCCGCTACGTGGACGAGGGCGGCGAGACGGCCGCTATCGAAGAGATCAGTTTCGAGGAGATGCAGCGACTGCGGGATGCGGCGGGGATGCTCGTACTGGACGTGCGCGGCAAATCGGAGTACGACGCGGGCCACGTGCCGGGCGCCATGCAGCTTGCCCACACGCGCCTGCTGGCCGACCAGGACGCGGTGCCGGAGGGTAAAACCCTCCTCGTCCACTGCCGTAGCGGCGCGCGCGCGGCCGTCGCCTCGGCGCTGCTGGCGCGCCTCGGGCACGACGTACAATACGTCAGCGACCAGTTCAGTCACTGGGCGGAGATCGGCGAGATGGAGACGGAGGAGGAGATGGCGGCGTGACGCGCTTTGCCAGCCGCTTTTCTCCTCCGAGAACAGAAAATGCAGAAACGAGAAGCATGAAACGTGAGGGCGCTTCGCTGAAACGGCTTGCTACCGGCACCCTCACGATTCCTTCGGGACGCTGCGATTTCACGCATCCCTTTCCCCTATGCCCGAAATCCCCGTCTGGAAAAAACGGCTTCGGCTGCTTTTCGCCATCGTCGATTGGCTGCCCCGGTACGACCGGCGCGACCTGCGGGGGGATACGGTGGCGGGGCTGACGGTGGGGGTGATGCTGATTCCGCAGGGCATGGCCTACGCCGTGCTGGCCGGCGTGCCGCCCATCTACGGTCTCTACGCCTCCCTTGTCCCCCTCCTTCTCTACCCTCTTTTCGGCACTTCGCGCCACCTCGCCCTCGGCGTCATCGCCATCGACATGCTGATCGTGGCGGCCGGGCTGGGGGGGCTGGCTGAGATAGGGGAGGGCGAATACATCGCCCTCGCCATTCTCCTGGCGATGCTGGTGGGCGTGATGCAGATGGCGATGGGGCTGGCGCGGCTGGGCTTTCTGGTGAACCTGCTCTCGCGGCCCGTCATCAGTGGCTTCACCTCGGCAGCGGCGCTCATCATCTGCTTCAGCCAGCTAGAAAACCTGCTGGGCGTTCCGCTACCCCGCACGCAGTATGTCCATGTCATCCTCTGGGAGCTCGTACAGCAAGTCGGCGAGACGCACCTGCTGACACTAGGCGTGGGCCTGGGAGCGGTGCTGCTGATTGTGGGCTTGCGGAAGTGGAAACCGATCTTCCCTGCCGGAATCGTGGCGGTGGCGCTGGGCTTGCTGGCCGGCTGGGGACTGACGCTCGAAGGAGAGGGCGTCGCCGTCGTCGGGGCCATTCCGACGGGACTGCCCACCCCGTCTCTCCCCGCCTTCGACGCGCCGACGTTGCGCGCCCTCCTGCCGACGGCGGCGACGCTTGTCCTTGTGCAGTTTATGACGGTCATCTCGCTCGGCAAGCTCTTCGCCGCGAAGCATCGCTATTCGATCAGCGCCAACAGGGAGCTGTTCGCCCTCGGCGCGGCGAACTTTTTCGGCGGGATCTTCCGCAGCATCCCCGTCTCGGGCAGTTTCTCGCGGACGGCGGTCAACGACCAGGCGGGCGCGCGCACCCCCCTGGCGAACGTGGTGGCGGCGGGCCTCGTGGCGCTCACCCTCCTCTTCCTCACGCCCATCTTCTACTACCTGCCCATCCCCATCCTCGGCGCTATCATCCTCGTAGCCGCCTTCGGCCTCCTCGACGTGCAGGAAATGCGTTACCTGCTCCGCACCAAGCGCATCGACGGCTACCTCGCCCTGCTGACGTTCCTCGCCACGCTCATCATCGGCATCCAGGAGGGCATCCTTATTGGCGTGGCGGCGTCGGTAACGGCCATCATGTACCGTATCAGCCGACCTAACGTGGCGGTCCTAGGTCACCTCCCCGGCACCCGCTCCTTCCGCGACACGCACCGCGTGAAAGAGGCCGTGCCCATCGAGAACATCCTGATCCTGCGCATCGACGCCTCGTTTTCCTTCGCCAACGCCGAACTGCTGAAGGACCTGATCCTGAAACAGAGCCAGGAGGACGGCGCTGACGTGCGCGCCGTCATCATCGATGCCAGCAGCGTCAACGATCTGGACACCACGGCGGTGGCCGTGTTGACGGCGGTGGAAGAAACCCTGGCGGAGCGCGGCGTTGAGCTGTATTTCGGCGGAATGCGGGGCACGGCGCGCGGCGTGATGGTCCGCTCCGGGCTGGTGGAAAAGCTGGGCGAGGATCACTTTTTCCTCAGCCCCCACCGCGCCGTCGTCCACGTGCTGAAGAAATGGGGCCGTTCGGCGGATTACCTCGAAGACGTCCCTGCGCAGGCCGAACCGGTTGAACCGGGCAGGTAAGCTGCTCCTCCTAGCTTCCCTCCTCCTTCCGCCTACGTCGAGGAGCATGGCGACGGCGAGATCCTCGCGCAGACACCGCTCGGCGAGATCGCGCCCGCGAGCGAGGTGGCGAACCTCGTCGTCTTCCTCGCGTCGGGCGCCGCCCGCCACATGACCGGCGGCACGATCGACCTCAACGGAGCCTCGTACACGCACTGAGGCGCGCGCGGCCGGGCTCAGCTCGGGCGGAAGTGCTCCAGGACGGTCTCGGCGAAGACCTCGACGTCGCCGTAGTTGAAGCGCGGCCACAGACTGAGCAACAGGTGGTCGACTCCGGCCTCGTACCAGGCGTGTAGCTCCTCGACGACCTGATCCGGCGACCCGGCGAGCGTATGGCGCTCGATCTGGCCGTCGTCCCAGCCGATGCGCTCCTTTAGCTCCTTCTTGCGGCGTGCGACCTCGTCGTCGTCTCCGATGATTGGCACGAGTGACGTGCTCGTCTCGAGCTCGCCGGCGTCACGGTCGATCTCGTCGCAGAGCGCCTTGACGCGCTCCCACTTCATCCGGAAG
>JAHEMB010000360.1 GCA_024643915.1 Rhodothermaceae bacterium
GAAGCCCCTACCGCGTTGCCCGAGGCGCAGATCGCCGCGTTCGAGCCGCCGCCGATCACGCAGAAGCAGCAGACGGGGCAGCTTGCCGACGCCTCGTGGAGCGGCCTCAACGACTACGACGATACCGACCTGAAGCCCCTGGCCACCGACGCCGTCACCGCCGTGCACACGGAAGGCCGCTTCCCGCTTTCCGGCACGAACGGCGAGCCGGAGGCCGAGGCGCCGGATCTGGAAGTGAAGAAGTACGGCACCCTCTTCACGTCCTTCAGCTTCTTCCCCGTGGTGCGGCTGGATCGGTACGTGGAGCGGCGGGGCAACCGGGCCGAGACGCGTTTCGCTTCGCGCACCGCAGGGGAAACGCTCCTGCGCAACACGAAGGTGGGCGTCTACATGAGCTCGCGGGAGATTCTCGAAGGGCTTTCGCTCCTCGGTGGCCTCCTCGTCGCCCCCACCTCAGGCGACGCCGATGGGCTGGGCGACTTTTTCGCGCCTGACAACCTCCTGGATCTCGAACGCGACGCTTTCCTGCGGTTCGATTACAGCAGAGGGTTTGGCTTCATCCCGCAACGCTGGTCGCCGCAGGTGTCGGTGGAGCTGTTCAACGTCCGCCGCAACGTCGATAACGGGCTGACGATTGAGGAATTTCCGTGCACAGCCTGCTTCCCGGACACCACGCTCGCTGACCTCTCCTACGGGCTGTGGGAGGCTGACGTGGCGGCGCGCGCCAAGGTCAACCGCAACCTCCTCGTGGAGGCGGGTTATCGCTACAGTCCCTATACCGTCATCACCAAGCGCTTTTTCTCGAAAGAGGCGCAGATAACGATTCCCGAGTCGTCGGCGCGGTATTTCATCGGGCGCAGCTATCGGCTAAAGGCTTATTTCGAGGCGCGGCATCCCTACCGCAACGCCGACGTTATCCCCGAGGGCCTGCGCGCCGAGGCCGGCTACGAATACGAAAACGGCCGTCTGCTCGAAAGCTTCGACATCGAGGACGGCATCCTCGTGCCGGGCTACGAGAGCGCGAAGAACCACCGGTTCACGCTGGATGCGCGCTACGGTTTGCGCCTGCCGGGTACGCCGCTGGGGGGGGCCCACGGGCTGGGCTTTCGGCTGCGTGGCAGCACCATCCTGGGCGATGCCGTGGACGACTTCTACAACGATTATGTGGGTGGTCTGATCGGGGCGCGCGGCTATCCGTTCTACGCCCTCGGCGGCAACGAGACGCTCTGGCTCCAGGCCAGCTACCTCGTCCCGCTCTTCCCTGACATCGGCGAGCAGGTGCTTTTCGCCTATTTCGACAAGCTCTACGCCCGCCTCTACGCCGACGCCGCCCTCGCCTGGAGCGGTCCCTGGCCCGGCCTCGACGCCGTGCGGAAGGACGTGGGCGCCGAGCTGCGGCTGGGGATAGGCTCATTCTACCTCTTCCCGAGCGCCGTTTTTCTCAGCGCCACTTACGGCCTCGATGCCTTCGACTTCCAACTTGACGAGGGCTTCGTCACCCCCGACGGCAGCACGACTGTTCGCTACGGCAACGAGGTGCAATGGCACTTCGGCGTGCTCTTCGACTTCGACCTGTAATTCAACATGATACGCAGCACATTTTTCATCTGGCTCCTTCTCCTCGCCCTCGTCGGATGCGATAGCGCGGAGGTGGCGGCGCCACGGCCCCAGGTACCCTTTTCGATGTCGGCGGGGTTCGTCGGCGAGATCGTGGCCTCGGGCCTGAATCTGCCTACTTCGCTGGCCTTCGCGCCGGATGGGTCGGGCCGGTTGTTCGTGAATGAGTTGCAGACGGGGCGAATCTGGATCTTCGAGGACGGGGAGCGGCTGCCGGAGCCGTTTGCCGAGGTCGAGACGAACAGCAGCGGCGGCTTCCCGGTGCAGGGCGAGGTGGGCCTGCTTGGCCTCGCTTTCGACCCGGACTATGCGCAGAACCGCTTCGTCTACGCCACCTACGCGCGGCGCGTGGGGGACGAGATAGAGGGGCGCGTCGTGCGGTTTACGGATGTGGCGAACCGGGGGCAGGACATGACGGTGCTGCTTGACGGTGTGCCGTCCGCCGAGGGCCACCAGATCGAAAGCCTCGCCTTCGGCCCCGACGGCAAGCTCTACGTCTCCACCGGCGATGCCTATCAGTCCGAAGACGCCCAAGACCCCGCTGCGCTCAACGGAAAAATCCTGCGCATGAATCCGGACGGGTCGATCCCCGGCGACAACCCCTTCCCCGGCACGTACACCTATGCCCTCGGCCTGCGCAACAGCTTCGACCTTGCCTTCCGCCCCAACGGCGACTTGGTCTCCGCAGACAATGGTCCGAGCCAATCGGACGAGTTGAATGTGGTCCTTCGCGGCGGCAACCTCGGTTGGCCCCAGCATCTTGGCTATTCGGGAGGGGGTACGAGCGATCAACCGATTCACGTCTGGCAGGAGATTGTCTCGCCGACGGGGATGCTATTCTACGAGGGCACGCAGTTCCCGGCGGCCTATCGCGGAATGCTATTTATCGTCTTCTTCGGCGACACTTTTTCCGCCGGCCCGAGCGACCGGGCCAAACGCATCCAGGTGGTCGATCTGGAGGGAAACGGGATTGAGACCACACCGGTCTTCGAGGAATTCGTCGTCTATACCGGCGCTGGGCAGGGCAACCCGCTGGACGTGACCGAGGGACCGGACGGCAGCCTCTACTTCACCGACATCTTCCTGGGTCGCATCTATCGCATTCGCTACGAGGGGTGATGCGTGCTGTGCCATGCGCAAAGGTGCCTGCCCCAGATAAGGCACGCGTCCTCACACATCACGTTTCATGCTGCAATCTCTCCCCGAAACGTCCAACGCTTGGTCGGGTACACACGCTACGTCATGCACTTCAATCGCGCAAACGAATCATGGATCTGACGCTTTACTATGTCGTCTCCATCGGCCTCCTCGTTGCAGGCGGGGTGTTCCTGGGCGTGTTGCTGCGGCGGGGCGGCGGGAAGCCGCGCAGTGCGGGGCAGTGGCTGGGCGTGGGGATGTCGATTTTCCTTGTCCTCTCTGCCGGGCTGTTGCTGGCTCTGACCCTGCAAGTGAATGATGGTGCCTACGCCCCCACCGGCAACGGCATCGGTGAGGCGGCGCCGAACTTTTCGTTTCGCCTTGTAGACGATGACATTGAGCGCGACCTGGAGGCCTTCAAGGGGCAGGTAGTGCTGCTGAATTTCTGGGCGACGTGGTGCGCGCCGTGCCTCGAAGAGATGCCCGACCTCAACCGCCTCCAAGCTGCCTACGGCGACGCCGGCCTCGCGGTCCTGACGATTTCGGATGAGCCGCCCGACGAGTTGAAGCTCTTCCAAGGTGAGTTTCCGATGCAGACGGTTTACGGCTACGTGGAGACCCCCGAACTGCTCCCGTCCCCGTTCAATGCCATGATCGACGGCCGCCCCGTCACGTTCATCATCGACCGCGAGGGCGTGGTGCGCGATTTCATGCTGGGCGCCCGCGATTTCGCTTTTTTCCAACAGACGCTCGCGCCGTATCTGGAACCGACGATGGCCGCTCGCTAAGTATACCTAATGATGAGGATGTTCTTGAAGATGAGGAAAGGGAAATACCTGGCAGGAATCCTGCTGGCCGGCTTCGTACTACTGGCCGGAACGGCCCGGGCCGAGGGCGATAAGGCGCCGCCCGAAGCCGCCCCGGCCACCCACGCCAGCCTGCGCGCCGCGCTGTTGTACGACGGCTTTGCAGTAGAGGATGGTACCCAGGCACGGGCCTTTGACAAGCCGCGCAACGTGGCCCTTGCGCTCGGGATGTCGGCAGTGGTGCCGGGGCTGGGGCAGGCCTACAACCGCAACTGGATCAAGGCCGGCCTCTCTGCCGCAATTGAGGTGGGGCTGATTGCGGGCTACGCCGTCTGGCGCGCGGATGGGCTTTCGGGGCGAGACGCCTATATTGCCGAAGCCCATCAGTTCTGGAACCCTTCGCAGTACGCCGACTGGCTGAACGATTACACCCGGTTCCTGGAGCAGCAGCACAACGCGAATATCAGCGCTGCTGAGATCATGCTTCCCTCCGGCATCGACTTTCAACAGCCAGGCAGTTGGAGCGCCGACGAGCAGCGCGCTGTCCGCAACTTCTTCGATCAGATTCGTGCGGTGGAAGGGCAGGTGTTTCACCCGGAGACGGGCGCCTCGTTCTCGCACAAGCTGCCCTACTTCGCCGAGCAGCAGTATTACGAACTCATTGGCAAGTACTTCCAGTTCGCGCCCGGCTGGGAGGATTACCCGGCCTGGCTCGATGCCAACGGCGATTTCACCGTCGCCATAGATCCGGAGCGCACCGGGGCGGGCGGCTCGAAGCCGAACGTGAGCGGTCGGTTTTGGCAGTACGCCGATGACCACCGCGAGGCCAACACGCTCCTGCGCCGCGCCTCGCGCGTGTCGGCCTTCCTCGTCATCAACCACGTCCTCTCCGCCTTCGACGCCGCCATCTCGGCCAAACTGCACAACAACCGCCTCAATACCCGCGTAGATCTCGCCTACGACGCCCTCGGGCAGCCGCAGCCCGTCGCCACACTTAGCCTTACTTTTTAGGTTCTCGGTTCTCGGTTTACGGTAGCAGTAGGTATGGGAGGGGACGAAGGCAAACCCGACGGGTCTAGCGCGCGCTGCTGGCCCTAGCGGAGGAGCCAACAAGGGCGGTTTGCGTCGGGTTGAAGCCAACGCCCCAGACCCGCCGAGTTTCTGTAAGGCTCTGGAGACTGAAAACCGGAAACCGAAAACTCCCTGCCCCTCTTGCAATTCGCCTTCGTACTTTATTCCTTTAGTGCGGTCGTTCTCGAAGAAACCAGGCGAAGGGGATTATGGAGCGGATGTTTGCGCTGCCGCGTCACCTCGCGGGCAGCATCTCGGCGAACTGGATCATCAACCGGCGGATGGACCTGGCGTGGTTCATCGGCGGGGCGCTGGCGGCCTACGGGCTGTTCTTCGTCCACGCCGGGCTGGGGTGGGACATGGTCGGCATCTGGTTCCTGTGGGTGGTCCTCCTCGAT